>JALYMD010000174.1 GCA_030773875.1 Chloroflexota bacterium
TTAGAGGTGGATCGCTCCCATCTCGCGGAGGCCGCGGACCTCGTCGTCACGACGATGGAGGGGGCCTACGATCTCGCCGTCCCCCTGGTAGCCGATGTCCGCGCCGGTCAGAACTGGGACGATCTCGCTCCGCTCACGTTGGCCGGCCGCCACTGAGTGAGCGCAATACTTCCCTTCGGAAACCTTGAGTTCGACGACTCAATTAGGTAGAATCGATACGTACGTTGCTCGTTATCTGAGATCCGAGGAGACCACCGTCAGATGCCCACCTACGCCTATCGGTGTACCACCTGCGAGCACCGCTTCGAGCAATTTCAGCGCATGGCGGATGACCCCCTGACCGAGTGCCCGGTGTGCCAAAGTCTCGTCAAGCGCGTCATCCACCCGGTCGGGGTCGTCTTCAAGGGCTCCGGGTGGTACATCACCGACAGCCGCAAGACCTCCAGCGACAACGGCACGTCGGACAAGAAGCCCGAGACGACAGGCGAGAAGCCGGCTGAGACCGCGAAAGCGGCAAAGACGGAGACGACCAAAAGCAGCGAGACCGCCGGCACGGAGGCCAAGTCGACGGCCTCGGGCAAGCCGCTCGCGGCTGACTAAGGACAAGGGTCGCACCGTGAGGGACCGCCGGCAGCCTTGCTGTTTTCTCCATCCGGAGCGCCATGGCGCCGGGGTTGGTGGGTTTCCCTGCTGTCCCTAACAGCGTTATCGAGCTGCCTGCTCCGTGCTGTCCGGCCGGTCGTCGAAACGAGCAGTCCTATGTCCCTGTCCGATACCCTGCGCGCGATCCGCGAACGGGATCCCGCGGCCCGCTCCAATCTGGAAGTTCTCCTCACCTATCCCGGCCTGCACGCGCTCGCCATCTACCGCGTCGCCTCCTGGCTCCATCGGCGGCGGCGGCGGCTTCTCGCCCGCATGGTCTCCCACCTGGGTCGTTTTCTCACGGGCATCGAGATCCACCCCGGCGCGACCATTGGTCAGCGTGTCTTTATCGACCACGGTATGGGGGTCGTGATTGGGGAGACGGCCATCATCGGCAACGACGTCACCCTGTACCAAGGGGTCACCCTAGGCGGAACTGGGAAGGAGCGCGGGAAACGTCACCCCACGGTCGCGGACGGCGTAACGATTGGCGTCGGTGCGAAAGTTCTGGGTGCGGTCCAGGTCGGCGAGCGGGCCAAGATTGGCGGAGGCGCGGTCGTCCTCCGAGATGTCCCGCCGCGTAGCACGGCCGTCGGTGTTCCCGCACGGGCCGTCAGACCTGTAGAGCCTTCGAGCCCCGAACCCAGCCGCCTGGAGCGACTGCCTGATCCAGAGCGGGATACGCTGATCGCGCTTGCCCGCCGGATCGAGGAACTGGAGCAGAAGGTGCGTGATCTGGAAGCGTCTCACGCCTCACCAGACGGTCACCACGCTCTCGTCTAACGGAGATAGCCAGGCGCCGGTCGCTGGTCCCTCCGGCACGACGCTCAATCGACTGATAGGAGCGATCGCGGGTATGACCGTCGATGCCTCACTCCAGGTCTACAACACGCTCACCCGTCGCAAGGAGCCCTTTGAGACCATCGAGCCTGGCCGGGTTCGCATGTATGTCTGTGGCGTCACGGTCTATGACAGCGCCCACGTCGGGCACGGCATGTCCGCGATCGTCTTCGACGTCATCCGGCGGTACCTGGAGCACCGTGGCTACGATGTGCGCCATGCCCAGAACTTCACGGATGTCGACGACAAGATCATCCTCCGGGCCAACCGGGAAGGCATCACCCCGGACGCCTTGACCGAGCGACTGATTGATGAGTGGCTGGCCGACACGGACGCGCTCGGCATCCAGCGCGCGACAGTCTACCCCCGCGCGACCCAGGAGATTGGCCCGATCATCGCTATGATCGAGGGTCTCATTGAGCGGGGCCACGCTTACCCGGTCGACGGCGACGTCTACTATCGCGTCCGCTCGTTTCCCGAATACGGCAAACTGTCTCACCGTCACCTTGACGACCTGCTCTCCGGCGCGAGGATCGAGGTCGACGAGCGGAAGGAAGATCCGCTCGACTTCGCACTCTGGAAAGCGGCTAAGCCCGGAGAGCCAAGCTGGGAGAGCCCCTGGAGCAGCGGCCGACCCGGCTGGCACATCGAGTGCTCCGCCATGTGCAGCACACACCTGAATGGCGTTGTCGACATTCACGGCGGCGGCGCCGATCTTATTTTTCCGCACCATGAGAACGAAATCGCCCAGTCAGAGGCGTTCCTTGGCCGGGAACCCTTCTCACGCTACTGGATCCACAACGGTCTCCTCCGTCTGGGCGACGAGAAAATGTCCAAGTCCCTCGGCAACATGGTCCGCATCCGGGAGATCCTGGATCGCGGCCTCGGTCCCGCCTTTCGCTTGATGGTGCTCCAGTCCCACTACCGCGCGCCGCTCACCTTCAGCGAGGAGGGTCTTCAAGCAGCTGAGCGTGGTCTGGCCCGCCTGCGCTCGGCAGCCTCCGCATCCACCGTCAGCCCGCCCCATGAGGACGGAGCAGAGGACGCCACCCCTGGTCTCGCCACTGCGGCTGGGGAAAGCCGGGAGCGGTTCCTCGACGCGATGAACGACGACTTCGACACCCCGGGCTCGGTGGCGGCCCTCTTCGATCTCGGACGCGCGATCAACCGGGCACGCGGAACTGGGGCAGTGTCGCCCGAAGTTGAGGCAGCCCGTCAGACCCTCCTGAACTTGGCCGGCATTCTCGGGCTCTCGCTGGAAGAGGTCGCTGTCCCGGTCCAGGGGGATGCGGCTCCATTCATTGACCTCCTGGTACGTGTTCGGGATGACCTGCGAGCCGCCAAGCAGTGGGCGCTCGCCGATACCATCCGCAACGGCCTCGCGGCCGAGGGGATCGCCCTTGAAGACGGACCGACCGGCTCGATCTGGCGCCGGGCATAACCGCCCCCATCCGCATCAAGACCGCCGTGGACCGGACGGCCGGCCGCCTCGTCCGAGCGGACGTAGGGAAGGCCGACCGGCGAAGACGGCTGCCCCGCCGCTGTCCATTCGCGGCGATCTTCTTTATGGCCGAAATGCTGTCAGTGAGGCGCTGCGGGGTCGGCGCACGGCAACCCGCCTCTTCCTCGCGGAAGGTGTTCGCGAAGACAGCCGGCTCCAGGCCCTTGAGGAAACGGCGGTCGCCGCCGGCATTCCGATCGAGCGCGTCCCGCGGCCCATGCTGGACGACCTCACCTCTGGGGCAAACCACCAGGGGGTTGCCCTGGAGACTTCGCCGTTTCCATATGCCACGCTCGACGACATCCTCAGCCGGGGGGGAACCGTTCTCGCGCTCGACCACCTCCAGGATCCCCAAAATGTTGGCACGCTCCTCCGCGCCGCCGAGGCAAGCGGCGTGGCAGGGATTCTTCTGCCTCAGGACCGAGCAGCTGGTATCACGCCGGCCGCTGTCAATGCCTCTGCCGGGGCCGTCGAGCATCTGCTGGTCGCACGCGTTCCGAACCTCGCCCGTGCCCTCGATAGCCTGAAGAAGGAAGGCTGGTGGGTCGTTGGTCTTGCCGCTGGCCCTGAGGCGCAAGATCTCTTCACCGTCGACCTGCCGACTCCGATCGCGCTGGTCGTCGGCAGTGAAGGCAGCGGCATTGGGTCGAATGTGGCCCGGCGCTGCGATCTCACCGTCTCGCTTCCAATGCGCGGCACCGTCGCGTCCCTCAACGCCGCGACCGCCGGGTCAATCGCCCTCTTCGAGCTGCTCCGCCGCGCCCAGCCACCCTCCGCGCCCTAATCCCTTCCCGTACGTGCGGCCCCGGAGACGGGTCGCGAAGAACCAGTGCGGTGCCCACCCTCCTGACCAGTTGACGCCTCGGTCGGTCAGGTGATACGTTGCTCCTACCCGTACGTACACCCCGTCATGGTGCTCCTTAGGGCTTGGCTCCGGACCGTGCGGCCCCGCGGTGCCGGCTCCACGTTCCCTGGAGTGGCCTCCGAGGTGCCGCGCTGAGCGGGGACACGAATAGCCGGGGCGACCGCGTTGCAGCGCTGTCGGTCCGGATCGGGGTGGAGGGAAAGGATGCACGAGTCCCTGCCGCGCTTCCGTAAAGCGCTATCGCGGCGTGTCGATCGCCGGGTTGTCCTGAAGGCGACTGCGGCCTTCGGCGCCATGTCAGCTGTTGGTGCCGGCCAGGTGCGCCCAGGTCGCACGCAGACCGCCGAGACCATCGCCGGCACCTGGGCGGAGTCCAACGGTGTCGGGGCGGCGGAACCCGGGAACGGGGTCGTATTTAAGGCCGACTTCCCCTTCTACGCCGTTGGTGCCCATTGGGGCGGCGACACCGACATTACGCCCCAGTTGGAGATGAGCTTTAGCGCCGACGGCGTCTCCTTCAGCGACCCGGTCACCGTCGGGGCGGCTGTGGAGGACGCCGGGCGACCGGAACGGGATGGTCGCGTCTTCAGTGACCTCGTCTTCACCGATGAGGCTCGCTTCGTCCGCTACCGATCGCTGGACGGCGCTGGTGAACCGGTGCAGCTACCGGACCTTGCGATGACCTACATCAACGCCGCCGCCGGCCCATCCATACACGATGTCTACGCGGCGGCGCTGGAGCCGGCCCTCGCCCCACCCCCGATCATCTCCCGCTCCGCCTGGGGCGCCAACGAAACCTACCGCTACAATGCCAAGGGCCAGATCTGGCCGCCCGAGTACCGAACCGTCGAGCACGTCATCATCCATCACACCGACACCGCCAATTTCCAGGATCCGCTCGTCGCGATTCGCTCCATCTACTACTACCACGCGATCACCCGCGGTTGGGGCGACATCGGATACAACTACCTGGTCGACTACATGGGCAACGTCTACGAAGGCCGCGCCGGTGGCGAGAATGTCGTCGGGGGCCATGCGTATCAGTACGCCTACGGCAGTTCCGGCATCGGCACCATCGGCCGCTTCAACTTCGAATCGGAGACCCCGGAGGCGCAGGCCGGACTCGTCTGGATCACCGCCTGGGTCGGACGCAAACTCGATCCCCTGGGCAGCTCCGACTTCCACGAGACCCCGAATCTTCCGACCATCTGTGGGCACCGCGACGTCAACGAGAGCACCTGCCCCGGCGACTATCTCTACGGCGATCTGCCGACCATCCGGCAATACGTCAGCGCCGTGCTCAGTGAAGGCGCTAGTCCTGCACCAGCAGCGCCCGACTTTGTCGCAGGGGATGTCGTCTCCGTGATCGTTCCGGACGGCAATCTCCGCTCCGGGCCGGGGCTCGACTTCCCGGTCATCGCCGAGATGGCCCTGGGCACCCTACTCACCGTGGTCGACGGTCCGACGACGGTGGATGGTTACACCTGGTACGCCGTGAACGGCGGCTACGGGAACGGCTGGGCGGCGTCGTTCCTCCTGCAAGCGTCAGCGGTCGATATTCCTCCGTCGGCCCCATTCGGGATTGGCGATAGGGTCGTGGTAGACACGGACCTGCTCAACCTCCGTAGTGCCCCCGGGTTATCGGGTGAGGTCGTCGCCCGCCTGCCGTCCGGCAGCTTCGGCTCGGTCGTCGCGGCCCCCCGGGCTGCCGACGGCTACAGTTGGACGCAACTCCAGACCGACCTGGGAACGGGCTGGGCCGCAACAACCTTCCTCGCTCCGGCAGGCACCTCCACGCCTCCATCCAACCCGGTGTCCGGCGGCTTCAACGTCGGTGATCAGGTCGTCGTTAACACCGATGCCCTCAACCTCCGTGCCGGTCCCGGAGTCGAGCAGAGCGTCATCACGATCATTCCGGGCGGCACCCGCTTGGAGGTTACTGCCGCCCCGCAACGAGTCAACGGCTCTATCTGGTACGGCGTCTACGCCCGTGACTACGGTGGAGGCTGGAGTTTGGGAGAGTTCCTCGCCCCGGTTGGCGACGGGAATGGCGGGATTCAAGTGGGGAACACCGTCCGGGTAATCGACGGCAGCCTCAACTTCCGGTCTGGGCCGAGCACCACTGCTTCGATCGTGAACGTCGTTCCCGAGGGGACCCAATTCTCGGTGATTGGCGGGCCCCTCGCGGCGGACGGGTACACCTGGTACCAGGTGGAGAACGGATCGTACGGCCCGGGTTGGAGCGTTGGTGCCTTCCTCCAACAGATCTGATACGGACTCTGGTAAATTGCTTGGTTTACCCCGCAGGCCCGGCCGTGCTCAGCGCCGGAGGGGCCTCCTAGGGTGAGCCCGGGAATGCATCCCCGGGCACGGAGACGCCGACGCCGAAAGGAAGGAGGACCCTTCCGACGGATTCGGTGTGAGTGGACGACATCGAGGTGCCGGTGCAGCGCGGGGACCTCAACGGTAGCCTGCTCACCACATCCTCCTGGGCGCCGAGGCACCGTCACCGCGTTGCACCATGATGCAGAGACACGTATAGTTGAGGTTGATAGTCAGAAGTGTTCGTACACTCTTCGGCCCCGCACGAGTGGACATCCACTCGGCCGAACGTGGCGAGCCAACGGAAGAAGGTAACCGCAGACCATGAAGATCGTGCTCCGCCAGGACGTGCCTAAGCTGGGCGAGAAGGGCACCGTCCAGACCGTCAAGGACGGCTTCGCGCGCAACTACCTCATCCCGAAGGGGATGGCGGTGCTCGCGACGCCCGGCGAATTGAAGACGGTCGAAGAGAACGACCGGGTGCAGGCCCGCAAGATTGCCAAGCAGGAGCAGCAGCTCCAGTCGCTTGCCGATCGCATCGCCGGCCAGCGCCTCGAATTCACGGCGAAGGCCGGTGAGCAAGGGCGGCTCTACGGTTCGATCACCGCCGGGGATGTCGCCGAAAAGCTGGCTGAGCTGGTCCGGGAGGAGATCGACCGCCGCAAGGTGGCACTCGAAGATCCCATCCGCACTCTTGGCGAGCACGCCGTGACCATCAATCTGGTTGGCCGCCTGCGGCCTCAGGTGACCGTCGTCGTCCGAGGCGATGCTGA
>JALYMD010000175.1 GCA_030773875.1 Chloroflexota bacterium
ACACCGGCCACCCAACCAGCCTGACCCTGGAAGGAAACCGGCCACCAGCGAGTTCCCGCTTCGTCGTAGACCGTATCCAGCTCGGAGATCCGCAGGTCGACAACCGCGTCGAAGGCCAGCGGGGCAAGCACTTCAGACCAAGCGCCCGGCTCCGCCCGCAGGTTCGCCCCATCCGGGCTGCTCACGCGAGCGGTTGAACCGGTGGGCACATCGAGCCCTGGACCCACCGTCACGTCTGTCTCTGTCTCAACCGCGATCGATGACTCGGTCTCGACCCAATCGTCGGTCACGGCCGCGCTGTCGCCCGTCTCAGCGACGGCTGCCGCGGCAGCCTCGCTCGTGGGCGCGAGGTAGTAGCCCGCAATCCAGCCAATCTGTCCGTAGACCTGGACGGGCCACCAGCGGGTCACGCCGTCCGAATCAAGGACCGTGTCAACCTCGGCGATCCGCAACTCGACCGATGTGTCCTCCGCCAGCGGGAGCACAACCGCCGTGCCGAACCCAGGCTCGGCCCGCAAGAAGGCGCCGTCAGCGCTGTTGGCGACCGTCGCGGTAGCCCAGCCAAGCCACCCGTCACTGCCCCCATCGCTGGCCATCGCCGATGGCGCGTATGCGCCGGCGACGAGCGCCAGAGCCAACAAACCCGAGAGCGCACGCGCCCTCGTCCGCGTGATCCGAGCGGTCCTCACCGCTTCCCCCCTCCCAACTGGTCCCGGCCCTGCGCCCCGAACCACCGAATGCCGGCGCCCGACCGCGCTGCCGACTCGCCACCGTGACGCCACGCCCTCGAGCCGGCCGCACGCCCATCCGCGTGCCGAACCGAACCAGATCCTTCGCGTGGCATCTCTCTAGCACGAGCCAACGAAGCCGCTGATGCGCCCCACCCACCGATGCCACGACCCGTCGTGACGGCTCCTCATCGGCGTCCTAGCAAGACGCTGAGAACCTGCCGATCCCGCACCCGGAACCATGTCCGGACACTGGGCACGGCAGCCCGAGGGGAACGTCACGAGCCATAGACACCCGCGAAGGGTCACCTGCGAGCCACCTTAGCATCCGCTCTTTGTCGCGACAACGTGAACGAACGCTTTGTTCGGCCGCATGAACCGTATTTTCTCTACCAGGCTGTGCCTGAGAGACAACAGGAAGGTCGGATCGTCATGCGCACCTTGACCCTCCGCGCGCCGCTCGGGACGGTCGGTCTCGCTTCAACGCTCTTTCGCTATCTGGAGATCTGGCACGAGCAACGCATCTTCAGCGCTTCTGCCAAAGGAGAGGTCCGCCCTACCAGCCGTGTCCAGATGGCACCGGCAGCAAAGCCGCCATCTCTTAGCCTCGATGCCGTTGTGCCCCTGTCACTCCAGCGATGCTCCGATCCTGATCCCGTTGGACCGAGGTGGGCCTGTCGCTTCAGCCGGACGTCCCAGCTGCCGGCACGCGCGCTGCCGGCAGGCGCGCTCCCTGCCCCGCACCTGTGCTTCTACTGGTGCGTCTCCCTCTCGGGTTAGGCGGAAGATGGAGCAGCATGCCCTGCCACATCTTCACGCGCACGAGGCCCAGGGTTCCCCTCTGGTATACTCCTCCGCCGTTGGAATGCGGATGCCGGAGTCGCCTGCCTCTGTCTCGTCAGTCGTGAGACCTGGGCCAAGCACCCGGCGCAACGCCACGGACCCGTCGGGCGCCACGGATACCCCGCCGGCCCCGTTGGGCGCGAGAGGGGACCAGACGCGCGTGAAACTCAGCGTAGAGCGGCGGCCCGAGAGTCAGGTCGTACTCGACATCGCCGCCGACGAGGACGAGTTCGCCCGGGCGATGGATCGCGCGTACCGCAAGGTGTCGCGTGAAGTCACACTCCCCGGGTTCCGAAAGGGCAAGGCCCCCCGCACGATGATCGAGCGCCTCTACGGGCGCGGCATCTTCCTCGAAGAGGCGCACAAGGAGATCATGGAGGATCTCTACCGGCGAGCCCTCCAGCAGGAGGAGATCGTTCCGGTCGGTGATCCCCAGGTCGAGATGGTCGATCCCGAGCCGATCGCCTTCCGGGTCACCGTGCCTGTCTACCCGGACGTCGACCCCGGCCCCTACGTCGACGCCCGGGTCGAGCCCCAGGATGCCTCGGTAGATGAGGCGGCGGTCGATGAGGTGCTGGAGCGGCTGCAAAAGACCCAGAGCCCCTGGGTCGATCCAGCCGAACCCCGCTCGCCCCGCGAAGGCGACCAGGTGACGATCGACCTGGAAGTCAGGGAAGGGGATGAGGTCTTCCAGGAGCCGGCGCACGATGCCGTCTTCGTCC
>JALYMD010000176.1 GCA_030773875.1 Chloroflexota bacterium
GCCTATCACCGACACTGAACCGAAGACACTGCGTCTTACAGAACGGCTGCCCGTCAACGGGACCGGGGGCCGAGGAGATTCGGTGACCCGGTGGCTGGTGAACCCGCGCCTGACGACCTTGCCACCATCCTTAGGTCCCATGAATGGTCGGATGGTCTTCCGCTGTGCACGAAGGTGGTCGCCCCGCTCTTCGGGGCAACCCGCCGGGTCGCCCTGGTCCCGAGACGCGTGATCAGACTCCCTGCGCGCTCCGAGAGGGACCAACTCATGCGGAAATAGAATGATGTGGATCATGGAACCGCATGGAACCGGAGTCAGGGTGACGCCAGTGACTCGTCCCCGTGAGGTGGAAGATGGACCACGCCGACATCGTCGCGGTCGCGGCAGCAGCCCTCGCGCCACCCGGCAAGGAACCAGTCACGCTCCGGCTCGCGGACATCGTTGTTGACTACCCCGGCGCCGCCTGCGTCATCCTCCGCTGCACGCCGATGATGCCCTCACCTGATATCCCATCGACCGTCATCGTCAAGTGGTGGAACGAGCGTGGAGGGCACTTCCGTCACGAGTGGTCCGCCCTCGAATTCCTCGCTCGGGTGCCCGCCGCCCAGGATCTCGTTCCTCGCCTCTACGGTGGTGATGCCGGAGCCGAACTGCTGGTGTTGGAGGACCTCGGGGATGCGGCCGAGCAGTTGCTGGGCAACGTCCTCACCAGTACCGACCCTGAACGAGCCGAGGCCGCCCTTGTCGCCTTCAACCAGGCGCTCGGTCGGCTGCACGCGTCCACGATTGGTCGCGCCGAGGAGTACCGGCGCATCCGCGAGAGCCGGGGTGCCCATGCGGTCTCGCGGCACGCCATTCACCGCCTAGACGCTGCCCTGCAAGCATTGCCCGGCCTCGTGGCAGCGATCGGGGTGCGGGTGTCGCCGGCTCTGGAACGGGAGGTGCGGGCAGCCATCAAGGCCATCCATACGCCCGGTCCCTTCCTCACCTTCACCCACGGCGACGCCACCCCTGGCAACGCCTTCTACACCGGCGAACGGGCTCGCCTGTTCGATCTGGAGACGGCGGACTTCCGGCACGCCCTCCTTGACGGCGCCTTCGCCCGGATGCGCTACCTCTACAGCGTCTGGGCGCGTCGTGTCCCCCAGGACCTCCAACGCCGCAGCCTCGCCGCCTATCGCCGCGAGTTGGTCTGCGGCTGCCCGGCGGCCGCGGACGACGGGGTCTTTGCGCACGCCCTCCTGGCTTGCAGCGCCGGCTGGCTCGCCGCGTTGTGCGCGCACCTGCCGTCGGTGATGGAGGCAGATAAACGGTTCGGCCGCTCGACCTGGCGGCAGCGAATCGTCGCCGGTCTCGATCACTTCGTCACGCTGGCGGACGACCTTGGGCACTTCGAGGCGCTGGCCGGCGGCGCGGGGGATATGGCTCGGCGCCTGCGGCACCACTGGTCCACCGTCGACTGCACCCTGCCACCCTATGAGGCCTTCATCGAACAGGAATCATCAGCAGGAGGCCCCTCTGAGGGGCGATGAAACTGATTCTCATGTCGCCTCGTTACCGAAAGGCATCCCTCTTCACCCCCTATGAGACGAGGGCAGTTCCGGTACCAACTCGCGCGACTCCAGCCTGACCGTGCCCCCGACGGTATCAGCCGTCGCTATGACCTGCCCTCTGACGCGGTTGGCCCGCGTCAGGCTGACCGGCGCTACGGATCGATCCTGCACCGAGCCGGAGTAGCCGGCGTCCAATGGCCCCTGTGGGCGCTGTCGGACGGAGCGTTGTTGCAGCCCCCGGAGGATGCCTAACGACGTAGGACGGCTACGTATGTCAAATACGTCGTTTGACCGATATGCGAGGGCCGGTACGTCACCTAGAGTAGAAGTACGAGAACGGATGCAGCGGAGACCGGCGAACCTCCTCGGACCCGCGAAACGGCGGAAAGCAGCGAGGGATGGAAAGCGCCGGCGAGGAGAAGTCTCGTGTCTATGCGATGTCGCTCACATCTTGCACGCCTCCTGCCCCTCCTGATCGTGGCGCTCGCGCTCATGCTCGCCCTGCCCGATGCAGCTGGGGCGGCCCCGGCAGCTGGCACTGCCGTCGAGGTGGTCATCCCGGGTGAGGTTTCGCTGTTCGCGTTCTGCGCCGCCGCTCTTGTCCTCTTGGGACTCGCCGTGGCCCGTCACCGCCCGACGGTCTGAGCCGCCGACGCGGGCTGCGTCATCCAGAACGTGACACGACATGACGACGGACCGGAGCCTATCGGCTCCGGTCCGTTGTTCTTTCGCGGTCCAAGCCGGGGATGGACGGTGGGCGACGTAAGACTCTGGCTTCCTCAATGGCTGTGGCTGCCGCCTTCCCGCATCCCCAACCGCTCAGTGATGAAACGCCGGTGATGTCCGGGCCAGCCGATGGGGAAGACCGGCTGATCATTATTTGAAGGTCCTGTCGGGCACGGGGAAAGCCCTGTGTTTCAGCGTGGACCCTGGGTGGCTGCGCTTCCATCGGGCCAGTTTGCGGATCATCTACGGAATCCGGTTGATCCCTTCGTCTTCCGTGGCCGGCCGCTCGTGCTTAGCCCCGGAGGGGCTTCTTGGGGTGAGCCCGGGGATTCATTCCCGGGCAGGGAGGGCGCCAGCGCCGGAGGGAACCACAACTGTTCAGACGGAGCTGGTA
>JALYMD010000177.1 GCA_030773875.1 Chloroflexota bacterium
CGCCCACGCCGCCTCGGCCGGGCGCGAGGACCCGTATGCCGATTTGCCCCGCCGGACGCGGGCGCGGAAGGCGATCGGTGATCCTGGCGGTCCCCGGCCGGCGGTCCCGGCTGGACAGCGACGGCGGCTGACGGATGAAGAACGCCGGGCCATCCGGGAGCGACGGCAAGCGGTCCTCACACCGGCCGAGCGAGCCAATGTCGATCCCGGGCCGGTATCTCCTGAAGGCCTAGAGCGGAGACCGCGATCGGAGCGAGCCGCGTCGCGCCGAGTCGGGGGCCGGGTCCTGGCTCTGGGCACACTGCTCTTCGTCAGCATGACAGTCGTCGCGGCCGGTGCAGGCGGCGTCTTCGATCGGGGCGAACGGCGAGAGCCGGAGCCGACCGCACCCGCACTGGCGGCCATCGCCTCACCCGAAGCGGAGCTGGCCGCTGCCGCGGGTCCGGTTGCCAGCCCCGCCTCCGTGCCCCCGGCGGATGACGTTCCGGTGGTCTGCCTGGACCCAGGACACGGCGGCGACGATACGGGATACACGCGTGAGCCGGGTGGGGGTCTTCCGTTCATGGCGGAAGCGGATTACAACCTGGCCCATGCCCTCGACCTTGCCGGGCGATTGCGAGCCCGTGGCATCACGGTCATCCTCACTCGACGGACGCCAAACGCGGTGAACGCGAGCGGAGCCGATGTCAATGGCGATGGTGAAAGCCTGACCACGGCACCCAGGCCGGGTTTCGCCCCCGACGCCGAGGCGAAGCGCATCAAGCGTGCGGGCGAGATCGACGAGCAGCAGGCCCGGATCAACGTCTGCAACGCAGCGGGCGCCGACTTGCTCGTTTCGATGCACCTCAATGGGTATGATCGTCCCTCGCCGACCGCGAAGGGGTACGAGACGTGGTACACCGGGGTACGCCCGTTCGGGGACCGGAACCAGCGGTTCGCGACTCTGGTCTACCGCTCGCTCGGTGAGCACTTCGCGGCGGCCGGGTTCGAAACGTTGGCACGGGAGGTCAATGACGACGAGAAGATCGACGTTGATGCCAACGATCCGGGCTTCTTCGACCACATGATCATGACCGGACCAGATGTGCCGGGGGCGATCACGGCAAGCCAGATGCCCGGAGCGATCGTGGAGGCTCTGTTCATCTCCGACGACGGTGACGCTCGATTCCTGGCAAGTGAGCAGGGCCACGACGCGGTCGTTTCTGCCTACGAGGAGGCCATTCTGGCGTACTTGGAGGAGTTCCCGGGCTAGCGGAGCCTGCGGGTGCGGAATCCGCCGTGTCTCGTGGGCCGGAAGAGATCGCGCTAACGATCGCGCCGCCGAGAAGTAGGAGCCATTGGATGCCCCCACGTTCCGATAATTCACACATGGATGCCGAACCCGGTGATGGCGTTCTTGGGCTGCTGGGGCGGCGGATCCGGCGACGGAAGCTGGTGGCCGCGGGGCTCGGGGTTGCGGGGCTCGGCGCCGCGGCGGCCGGATCCGCCCTGGTCGTAGGACGAGGAGATGCCGCTCCAGCACCCGCCAAAGGGTCGTCATCCGGGGCGGTTGTGGCGAACACTCTGGAACCCACCGCCACACCGGTGCCCGCTACATCCGGCGGTGTCGCTGCTGCCCCGCTGCGCAGCACACCGGCCGAATTGGAGGCGAGCGGCCAGGCGGCGCCCCTTGCGACGGTGCCGGAAGGGATGGCGCTGGTCACCTCGCCGCGGTTGCCGCTCTTCGGCATTGGCAGCGAGCAGTTTGAGGGCATCCTCCGAGGGCAGATCGTCGATTGGGCGGAGGCCGGCTCGCCGGCGCGGCTGCCGGTGGAGGTGTTGGCCATTGAGGGGCAGGCACCGACGAGCACGACGCCGACCGCCACCTTCCCTGACTACGATGCCTTGGTCGCGGGCTTCGCCGACTACCCGGGTGGTGTGGCCCTGGTGCCTCGGGAGCAGGTGGACTTCCGGGCCAACGTCCTCTCGGTGGACGGGGTGGACCCGCTGCGGGACGGCAATGATGACGGGGGAGAGCCGATCCTCCGGATCGGCGTCGTGGGCGACATCGTGCCGGGGCGCAACGTGCACGCCAAGATGGCGTTCTATGGAGACTTTACCCACCCCTTCTTAGAGGTCGCCGACACTCTCGCCTCCTTTGACCTGACCTTTGCGAATCTGGAGGGGAATCTCTCGGCCACGCTGCCGCAGCCAAACGACATCCACTCGTTCAGTTTTGTCTCCGATCCGGCGATGATCGACGGGTTCAAGTTGGCCGGCATCGACGCGGTCAGTCTCGCCAACAACCACGCCCACTGGAACAGCGAGGGTTGGGGGGCGCAGGGGTTGCTGGACACGATGGACGCCCTGGAGGCCGCGAACCTCCCGTTCTTCGGGGCAGGGCGGACGCTTGACGAGGCACGCCAGCCCTGGGTAACGGAGGTCAAGGGTCTCTCGGTGGCCGTGCTCGGCGTTGATGGAGTAACGGCCAACCTGGACTACCCGGAGCGGGACGAGGAGATGGGCGTGGTCGGCCCCGACTGGGGGGCCGGGCCGGATTCCCCCGGCACCAATCCTTTCGCCTACGACCAGGTGGTGGCCGATATCGCGGCTGCGGTGGAGCAGTACGACATCGTCATCCCCTACCTGCACATGGGGGCGGAATACCGCTGGATCGTGCCGGCATGGGTGCAGG
>JALYMD010000178.1 GCA_030773875.1 Chloroflexota bacterium
GTCTTCGTCTTCCTGCCGAGACGGGAGTCTGAAGCTATCAAGGCGGCGATCGCCCGCGCCGCCGCCGCCGAGGAGACGCTCAACCTCAAGGGCATTCCCACGTCGGACGAGGGGCGGCAAGCACGGGCGGCAATGCTGTCCCGCCGGGACACTGAGCAGGCCAGGCTGAACGCCCTGATTGGCAACGTGGTTCACGCGGCGAAGGTCTACCAGGGAGGCGGGTCGGAGGTGGCCGAAGGGTCGTTGCGGGCGTCGGTGGTTACCGCTATCGACGCCAGCTTGGCCCGACTCTTCCCCAAGTTCGCGCCCGGCGATCACCCGAATTGGGGGCGCGTTTGGTCGCGGGCGCTCGACGGCGCGGGCGATGCCCTTACGGCCATTGGATATCAGGGTGAGGCCGGCGACGAGCCAGCCTGCCGGGAAGTACGGCGATTTGTCGGAGGAACTACCAAGAGGGGCAGCGAGGTCCTCGACGCGTTCAAGAGTCCTCCCTACGGCTGGCCGGCGGATGCCGTCAACGGCGCACTCCTCGCCCTTGTGAGTGCCGGGCAGGTCCGAGCGACCAAGAATGGGCTGCCGCAGCCGATCAAGGCGCTCAATAAGCAGCAGATCCCGTCGGCCGAGTTCACGGGCGAGGATCTCCCGATCACCAAAGCCCAGATGATCGCCTTGCGTGGTCTCCTTGGCGACCTCGGGACGCCAGTCAAGACCGACGACGAGGCGCGCGCGGCCGTGCCCATCACCCTCAAGACCCTGGTGGTCAAGGCCAGTGAGGCGGGTGGAGACGCTCCGGCTCCTTCGGCTCCATCCACCACCTACCTGGAGGACTTGCAGGCGCTGTCTGGCAACGCCCAGCTCCTCGCGGTCTACGAAGCGCGGGATCGGCTCCGCCAAGACGCACAGGCGTGGACGGCGGCGAAGGCGAAGATAGCCACTCGCCGCCCTCGTTGGGAGACGCTCCAACGCTTGAAGCGGCACGGGCAGGGGCGGTCGGGGATTGAGGCGCTTCGTCCGCAGATTGAGGCGATCCGGGAGAATCGGGCGCTGCTGGAGGAGCCGGACCCGATCACGCCGCTGTTCAACGCGGTCGCCACCGAGTTGCGAGCGGCGCTCCGCGAGGCACGCGACCGGACGGGAGACGCCCGAAATCGAGAAATCGATCACCTCCACAAGACGCCGGAATGGAAGCGACTTGGGGATGCGGAATGGCAGCAGATCCTTGCGAGCAACGGCCTCAGGATCGTGCCAGACATCGAGATCGGGACGGACGAGGCACTGCTACGGACCCTTGACGCGACGCCGCTGGCCGACTGGGAGGAGAAGTTGATTGCGCTTCCTCGGCGGATCGCGATGGCCAGGCAGGAGGCCGCCCGCCGGCTTGAGCCGAAGATCGTCGAGGTCCGTCCGAAAGCCGCGACGCTCAAGAGTGCGGATGAGGTCGACGCCTATCTTGCCGAGTTCCGCTCAGACATCATGCGCTACGTGGACGCCGGCAATCCGGTGATGGTCTAGGAACATGTGTAAGGGATAGCCAGCCCCCAGCGCCATCACGGGTAAGAACCACAAGTCTGGGATTGACTGGCAAGGCATGCTGTCTCCATGTGAAGGAGGGTCGTTCGATGCCGCCGCTACCGTCTGACCAACGTCGCCAGCTGGAGAGCGCCGTCATCGCCGCCCGCAAGGCCGCCGAAGCGGCCGCCCGAGTCGCACTTGAGACACTAGCCGTCGAGCGCGACGAACCGTTTTCGACGATGGGCGAGTCGGCACGGACGCTACGCCGCGCCCTGCGTGCCCGCGCGCGGCAGCTCGGCGACGGCATCTTCCGCGATGGCCTCCCGCTGCTCGTCGAGGAGGTCGCCTACGAGCAGTGGCACCGGATGCTCTTCGCCCGCTTCCTGGCCGAGAACGGGCTGCTGCGTCACTCGAGTGGCGTGCCGGTGACGCTTCAAGACTGTGCCGAGCTGGCCGAAGAGGAGGGAAGTGACGCCTGGGAGTTGGCGGCACGCTATGCCGGTGCGATGCTGCCCGGCCTCTTCCGTGCTGACGACCCGGCAGTGCGGATTCGCTTTGCTCCGGAGGGGCGAGCGGCACTAGAGGGCATCCTCGCCGGGCTGCCGGCATCGACGTTTGTTGCCGACGACACCCTCGGGTGGGTCTACCAGTTCTGGCAGAAGGAGAAGAAGGACGAGGTCAACAAGAGCGGCCGCAAGATCGGCGGCGCTGATCTGTCCCCAGTGACGCAGCTCTTCACCGAGACTACATGGTCCGCTTTCTCCTTGAGAACAGCCTCGGCGCCTGGTGGGCGGCCCGCCACCCCGACAGTCCGCTGCTCAAGGAGTGGGTCTACCTCCGGTTCAACGACGACCACACCCCGGCCGCTGGCAGCTTCCCGGGTTGGCCGCAGGGCGCCGCCGAGGTCACGGTGATTGATCCGTGCTGCGGGTCGGGACACTTTCTGGTTGCCGCCTTCGAGATGCTGCGCCGAATGCGGGCGGAAGAGGAGGGGCTGAGCAACGCCGAGGCTGCTGATGCGGTCTTGCGCGACAATCTCTTCGGTTTGGAGTTGGATCCGCGC
>JALYMD010000179.1 GCA_030773875.1 Chloroflexota bacterium
GCAGATCGCACGGCTGGTGGAGATCGCCGACGCGCGTTGCCCCGTCTCGGCGATCCTGCGGGAGCCGGTGCCCGTGGAGAGCGGCTACCTGCTCAACGGCCAGGTGCCTGACGCGTAACGCGAGCCGGCGCGGTGGAGACGAAGCCCTGCCCTTCCCCACTTGGGGATCAGCTCCCTCGGTTGCGTCGTGCTCGCCTGACCACGGGGGTCACTCACCCCGTGCCCTCGTCGTCGAGAGTCAGCTCCCCTCTCTCCACCCAGTCGGCCGGGACATCATCGAGGGAGCCGACGTTGCCGGGAATCACCCGAGCGGGAGGGCTCACCTCGCCCTCCGCGTCGGGATCCGATGGCTGCAGCTCGTCCGACCCGACATCGGACGCCTCTTCGCTCGGCCGTGGCTCATGAGGCATCGCGTCATCCCTCACAACGGACGGTCACAGCACCCATCGTCCTCGGGAGCGCTGCAGAGGCCATGCCAGACCGGCGAGGGGTGGGATCACGGAGGCGAAGATCTCGCCCGCCGCGCCTAGCCGGCGGCCGCGCCCACGGCAGTTTCCGAGAGGCGATCACTGTGGGAGGACCCCTTCATGCCGACCGCCAGGACGTGATCGATGATGCGGGCAGGGATGTCGACGCCGGTGGTGTCGATGCTGTTGCGGAACTCCATCGTGTAGTTGACTTCGTTGACGAGGAGGCCGCGCTCGCTTTCCAGCAGATCCACCGCGAGGACCCCGCCGCCGACGGCCGCCGCCGCCGCCCGCGAGCAGGCATCGATCTCCGGCGTGATCGGGCAGTTGCTCGCCTGGCCGCCCCGGGCAGTGTTGGTGATCCAGTGGGGCGAGTCGCGATAGATGGCGCAGATGGTTTGGTCGCCGACGACGAACGCGCGGATGTCGCGGCCCGGCTTGGCAACGTATTCCTGGACATAGAAAGCGCCGTGGTGGAACGACCCCAGCGTCACCTTGTGCTCCAGCAGCGCCTCGGCGGCGTCCCGGTCGTTGACCCGCGCCAGCAACCGGCCCCAGGAGCCGACCGCCGGCTTGAGCACGACGGGATAACCGAGATCCTCGATCGCGGCCAGCGCCGACTCCGGGGTAAAGGCGATCACCGTCCGCGGCGTCGGCACCCCTTCCCGAACCAGCGCCGCCGAGGTCAGCAGCTTGTCGCCGCAGACGTTCGCCACACCGTAGGCGTTGACCGTCGGGACCCCCCAATCCTCCAGCACCTTGAGGGTGTAGAGTGCCCGCAGGTGATTGATGCAGCGCTCCAGCACCACGTCGCAACCCAGCAGATCCGCCCGCCGCGCCTTGAAGTCCAGGGTCAGATCGCGGTCGTCGAAGCGCACCACGCGGACGCCACGCCGCTCCAGTTCCCCGAGCAGCAGCTTTTCCTCGACCCGGACGCGCGAGAGGAGAAGACCGACGGTGATGGATGCGGCCATGGCAGCGAGACTCCTGGATGGTGCGGGTGAAGTAACAGGGTCAGAATCGAGGAGGCCTTGCTGCGCCCCTTCCCGAGCCCTTCCAGGAAGGCGTCGGACCTGTTCGTTGGTCGCGATTGTCGCACGGTCGAAGGATGGAGCCTCGAGCTCGAGGCAGAAGGAGCCGTCCGGCGACCACGGGAAGATGCGGCCGGGTCTCGGCCGCGCAGGCGGTCGCCTTGTCATCTTGCCCAGAAGACGAAGCGTCGGGGGTTTTCCACCATCCCTGTCACGTGAAACATGCACTTGGGCTCTGAATCACTTCGGAAGGGGCGGATCCGCCGCGGGGTGCCGAATCTCGGGAGGCCCCGAGGTGGGGGTGTCCGTACCCGTCCGCAAAACACCCCTCCCTCGTCTCACAAACGTCGATGACAAGAACCGCGCTCTTCCCCAGATAACAGCCCAGCCTGTTGAAAAAGGCCGGAAGGTGGTCGGGACCGGGACCCGGTCCCCTGGTGGAGCCTCCTTCACCAGGCCCGCCGCTCCGGGCCTCGGCAATGTTCAACCTCCGGGGGCCGGATGCCCTCCCGCCGGTTCGTCCTGCACCTGTTCCGGCTCCCCGCAGCGCGGCAACCACACCGCCACGGTCGTCCCGTTCCCCTCGCCCGGGCTTTCTGCCCAGATCCGGCCGCCGTGCTGTTCGACGATGCTCCGGCAGATGTAGAGCCCCAGCCCCAGCCCGGGCAGGTGGCGCCGCTCGGCGTTCACCGCCCGGTCGAACGGCTCGAAGATCGTCTCGGTCGCCCCCGGCGGCAGGCCGATGCCCTGATCCCGGATCCGGAGGAGCACGCCCTCGCCGTCCGGCTCCAGCGTGAGGCGAACCTCGCCGCCGTCGGGCGAGTACTTGACGGCGTTGTCCAGGAGGTTGCTCAGGACCTGCTCGAGGCGGGCCGGGTCTCCCACCACCCAGCACCGGCCCGCCGCCTCCACGCTCAGGCGGTGCGGCCCGCC
>JALYMD010000180.1 GCA_030773875.1 Chloroflexota bacterium
GGAACCGCCGACTGAGCAAGGACTATGAGGCATTGCCGACCACCGAGGAGGCCTGGATCTACCTCGGGATGATTCGCCTGATGACCGCCCGCCTCGCCCAATCATGCCTTTCCAGACACCCTCTCAGACACGTCGTCGGCCAGGTACGTCAGGATCAGGAGCTTATCCGCCGCCTGGCCGCGTCGGAGTAAGGACGAGAGTTTGGCCTTGGTCGCGAGCTTGCGCAGCTCGACCAGCGCTTCCGCCGCGCGCGAGCGTGGCCACTCGTAGACCTCGAGCATCGCCGCCTCGACATCTTCAGGGAGTGGGATGGGCACGGGACGCACGTCGCAGCCTGGCAGGTGCAGCAACGTCTCACGCTTGCGGCGTCGGATGACGTGGGGAAGGAGAGCCTCGAATACATCTGCGACGTCCGACATCCGCCGGTTGCTAAGCCGAGCATGATCGAACTGGGGATCGTGGCCACTGAGGACCTGCAGGAGCGACATCGGTTCGGCGAGCTCGTTCACGAGCGGCGTGCCCGTCAAGCCAATCGCAGCCCGCGCGCCTGCCCGGAGCGAGTCGAGGGCAGACCGCCGCTGAGTCAGGTTCTGGCCGGCGCGCTGCTTGACGAGGTGCACCTCGTCGAGACAGAGGCAGTCGATCGGGTGGCCGGTCATCTTCGCCAGCCGATCCTCGTCCAGCAGCTCCTCGTAGTGCAGGACCGTGAACGTCAGGGTATCTGGAAGTAGGTCGTTCAACGCTTGGTCGAGGCCGCGGACGACACGAGCAAGTGGCAGGCACCGAGCAATTTCGCCGTGGGGAGCCGCCCACGTGTCGTCCGCAACCGTCTTGGGGGCAACGAGTACCACTTGTTGGATACCGGCAGCGGCTACGGCGGCCAGGAATGCAGCGGACTTGCCCATACCCGGGTCATCGGCGTTCAGCAGGAACGGCTGCTGTGCATCGCAGCCCGCAAGGACCTCCGCCATCCGCCGCGCAGCATCCGCCTGATGCAATCGGAGACGCGGCCCCTGCCACCCCAGATCGCGGACTGACACTGCAAAGTTGACCGCATGCTGGACCTCCTGGGCAAAGCGGTGGGAAGCTTCGGCGACAAAGTCATTGTCTGTGTGGTGGGGGTAGGTGCCAAGGATAGCGGCCTCCACGTCGTCTGCAGTGACCTGCTGGGTAGCATCGAGTGAGCCGTACCAGACGTAGAGCCGGCGGAAGAACGCTTCCCAAAGCAGCCGCGATGTCAGCAACCCCAAAACAGCATCGAGCGGGAGGCGGAGCGCGCCGAGGGCCGACAGTCCTCCAATCACTGCTCGCTCGCGCTCAAGGTGTGGACGGGATGCCGAGAGCAGGGTCTGCCCAAACCCGGTCACCGGCTCGCCATCAAGTCCAACGGCCCGAACGTGCTCAATTTGCGCGATGTCTATCTCTTCGTCTTCGTCACCCGGGACATCCACGTTGTCGTTGTTATCCAGGCGAGCCATCACCCCGGAGAGGGTCCCCTCGATTTCGTCGTGGCAACCCCGCGCGAGGCTTGCGCTGAGCCGAATCAGGCGCCGGCTCCGGTTATCTAACAACCCGGCGCGGCGCAGGATCACCATCACCTGGCCGGGGCTCAGGAGGTTGGATTCAGCAAGCGGCTGGATGGCGCGGGCAATGCGCGCGGCGTCGGCCGCCGTGCCAGGGTTGAGGCGTTCGTAGGGCTTCCGATTTGCCGTCCATCCGATTCGCTCGGCAACACTGGGGAAGCCCCCATGGTCGAGTACGGCTTTGACGAGGTCACTGCGGTCGGCACTGCGCAGGTCGTTGTTAGTCGGCATCACGCCGGGAGTGCCGCGCGCCTGGACGAAGGCTTTAAGTTCTCGCTCGACGTTGGCGAAGTCCGCCCAGTAGCCATTGCGCCGCTTCTCGTAACTTAATGACCAACCGAGGCGCTTGGACACAACCTCGACCCCGTGGTGTTTGTTGATCGCGCTCACGAGGTCGTGTCGGGCGTGAACCTTCAGTTGTGCCAGCGTCGGCATCATTCCCTCGGTGCCCTTGTCCTTGACAAACGCCCGTAACTCGCGCTCAAGGATGGCGAAGTCATCCCACCCCTTGGGGCCGTGCCGACGCTGGCGCTCCGTGCTCAAGCCGAGTCGCGTCCCGACCGCGGAGAGGCCGCCATGGTGCGCAACAATCGCCGCAGCCAGGGCGCTTCTGTTCGCATTCTCAAACTCTCCACGCGTGGGCATGCCCCCGGGAGTTCCATGCTCTACGATGAACTGCTGGAGTTCCTTCTCTACGTTTACGAAGTCTTCCCAGTAGCCCTTGGATTTTTTAGCGAACACGGTGAGGCCGAGGTACTGGGCCACGGTGGTGAGCCCTCCGTGGTATTTGCGGATTGCCTTGTAGAGGTCCCCGCGCCCCGCCGCTAAGAATTCCGCGTAGGTCGGCATGGCGGCGGGGGCCCAAGTTGTTCAGCAAGGGCGAGCACCTCTCGTTCGATGGTGGCGAAATCCTCCCAGCCCTTGCGGCCGTGTCGAGCCTGTCTCCTGATATCTAGGTCCAAGTGACCGGCGACGATCTTTGTTCCTCCGTGTTGGCCGATCGCCGCCGCCAAGTCACTTCGTCCCGCCCGCTCCAACTCCGACCTCGTCGGCATCAATCCTGGATCACTATGGGTATTGATGAAGTGGAGTAGTTCCCTCCTAAGGTTCTCGAAATCGGTCCAGTATCTGCTGGGCTTGGCCTGCGATGTGAGACGTAGGCCAAGCCACTCAGCTACAGGGCCGTAGCCGCCATGCTGGGGCTTCACGATCGCGTTCTTGAGATCGTGCCTGCCCGCTTCGTCGAGTTGCGTGACGGTCGGCATCAGGTTGGGAGTTCCCAGACTGGATGCGAATTCGCGGATCTCCCGCTCCAGATTGGCGAATTCATCCCAATAACCCCTAGGTTTTCGTTTGGTGTCGACGGTCAATCCGAGTCTTGCGGCCACTTCTTGATAGCTGTAGTAGCGCTGGATGGCATGGGCGAGTCCCCCGTAACCGGCCTTGGTCAGCTGGTAGCCGGTCGGCATAACCCCCGCCGTCCCATGAGACGAGACGAAGCTCCGCAGTTCACGCTCCAGGCGCTCGAAATCCTTCCAGCTCTGCTGCCGTGTTTAGGAAGCCGGGACGCTAAGATTGGCGTGCCCTTGGTGGGACGGCTTGGTTAAATTAGGCACTACTCACTCCGTTACCATCGTGCCCGGCCTCAAATCGCAGTTGGCTTCGATTTCAGTCTTCACGCTGATTCGACCCATAGCTGCTGTTCCACAGGGGCCATCCACTCCACATTTAGTTGAAAGACCAATCCTTGCCGCAAGACCAGACGCTGAGTCAATCGGTAGCCTCCGTTAAGCGCATGAGGTTTGGCCAGTGCCTCGGGTGCGGCGTCTTCTGCCCACGCCGCACGAACGAACAGTACCCCTCGGAGAGTCCGGTTGCTTCGGCCATAAGGCGAAGTGGGACGCTCTGCAATCGAGGCAGGATGTCCCGGGCGAACGTGTGCAAATCGACCGGCTCGTCACCCCGTTCGCTGTCCCACGCCGTGATGGCAGCGACGTGCGTCGCGTTCCGTGCGCCACGTTTGCGCCCAGCGGCGTCTCCGTGCGCCGGATCCCTGCCGTCCATCCGTAGCCTCGCAAGGGTGGATACTCCCTCCGCCGACCACTCGACCGCCTGCTCTACTCGATGGGCTGGCAAGCAATCGTCGCAGTAGCTCCGGGCTCCCTGTGCGAGCACGCCACCGCACGCCTCGCAGGCTAGCGGCAGCGCCACATCCCT
Source organism: Chloroflexota bacterium (assembly GCA_030773875.1). The sequence continues at coordinate 3,801 of JALYMD010000180.1, forward strand.
CTTATCCTTGCGGCGTGCTGCCCCCCGGACCGTCCCTCGCCCCACCCGTCGGTTCGCCCCTCTCAGGGGCGTCGCTAGCTGGACTGCCGCTCCTCTTGTCGCTGATTCCATCAGCGCCCGTGCAACACCTTCAGTGACCGGTGCCACCGCCTCAGCCCATCGTGGCATCGTCTCGGCCACCAGCTTGGCCAAGGCGGGCATGAGACGGCAGATGCCTTCCCGCGTCTCGTGGAAGTCGGCCTTGCGGAATGTCCGCGCCCTCAGCGTGGAGAGCAGCCAGCCGTCCACCTCCGGCCGCACTGCCTCCATCAGGTCAAGGACCAGCGAGTCCCGTGCCTTCAGGTCGGCGTGGAGTACCCCGAGTCCAGGGTCGAGCCCGACTGCCAGCGCGGCGATGCGGGCCTCCGCCTCAAGGATGGCATAGGCGTAGTTGAGTAACGCGTTCGCGGGGTTGGCCGCTGACCTCGGTGAGCCAGTGAGCGGTGACGAGCGCAATCCAAACGTGGTCCACCCATCCGGCACACGCTCGGCGTCTCGGCGTGCCCACCGTACCGGCACACCCGACCACGCCCCCCAGTAGTGCGCTGCCGCATCCGCCTCGATAGAACGAAATCGCTCCGGTGTCGAGCCCTGTGCTAGCAACGAAAGCCGTCCCCGCACGTAGTCCGCCGCTTGGTCCGCGGCTGACGCCCCAAATAGGTCCAGCACGGACGCTTGTCCGGTGATCTTCCTCTCCAGAAGGTCACGGGTGATCGATACCCCGACCCCATTGGTGGCCGCCATCGCCTGGGCGCGACGGAGCCGAGGATCATCCAACCCGGACGCCCCGCTCGCCACGACCACGGCGCCGTCCCCGTCGATGTGGACGAAGGCGCAGCCCACGTCGCGCAGCCAGCGCAGGGCCTCGAAAGAAACAGAGCCAGTGTGCCCAAGCACCACAAGCCGCCGAAGCTGCCGGTTGGCACGAGGAAATCGGCCTTCACGCCGCTCGCGGCCGCGGCCGTCGCTCGCGATCAGGTGCCCTCGCTCCACGGCGACGCGGACCCCATAGCCGGTCAGGACGAGGACGCCGTTTCGCGGCGTGGCAGGCCCAATGAGGGTGCTAGACTCCGGGTGCATGTGGAGGGCTCCTCTCCGTATGCCACGCCCCCGGACGGTTGCCGCCGTCGCGGGGGCTCCCTGTTCTCGTCGTGGTGCGTCCTGGTGATGGCCTGGCTGAGGACCCGTGAGAGTGGGACCACCGTACTCAGTGCCGGGTAGAGGTGGGCGTAGG
>JALYMD010000181.1 GCA_030773875.1 Chloroflexota bacterium
CGGTGCGGGACTTGGCCTCGAGCTTGGCGAGGATGGCCGTGACGTGGTTGTCGACGGTGCGGGGGCTGACAAAGAGGGCCTCGGCGATCTCCCGGTTGGAGCGCCCCTCGACGAGGAGGGCGAGGACATCCAGTTCGCGAGCGGTCAGCCCCGTGCCGCGGGCCGGATCAGAGGAGACGGGCGATGGAGCGGGTGCTGCTGTGGCGGCAGCCAACACCGCCCGGGCATCGGCGTCGACGGCCTCTTGGCCCTGCTCCCGTCCCACGGCGACAGCCTGCTCATAGGCCTCGGCCCCAAGCACCGCCCGCAGCCGGTCCCCTGCTCCCGCGAACGCCTCTCCCTCTGGTGGAGCGAACGGGGCACCTTCGGCCACCTCCGCCGCCCCAAGTAAGCGTGCCGCCGCCTCGGGAACGCCGCACGCGCTTCCCAGCACCGCGAGCGTCGCCCATAGCATCCCGCGAGAGTTGCGGTAAGCAGCCGCGCGGCTCAGCGGCAGGCACTCCTCCAGGATCGCGGCTGCCCGGGACCCGTCACCTTGCTCTGCCGCTTGGAGGGCCAGGTACTGTAGGCACCAGCCGCCGAAGACGCCGTCATCGAGGGCCCGCGCTCCCGCCAGCGCCTCCTCCCACAGCTGACGCGCCCGCTCCCCCTCACCGCGGCCGTAGGCCACCACCCCGACGTGATAGATCGCCTTGAGCGCATCCAGGTGCTCGTGCGGCCGGGGGTACAACGCGAGGGCCCTGGCAAAGAGCGCCTCCGCGGCGTCGTACTCCCCCCGGTCTTCCAGCACGATGCCGTGCAGCGTGGCGGCCAACGCCTCTTCGTCGGGGAGGGTGAGATCACGGGCCATCGCCGCCGCCCGCTCTAACCCCTCGACCGCCGCCGGGCCGTCACCGACGTAGATCGCATGAAGGCCTGCCCAGCAGAGCACGCGGGCATGCTCCGCGGTTGGCGTCTCGGTCGCCATCGCCAGCGCCCGAGCTGTCCAGGCCCTCCCCTCTCCAGGGTGCCCGGTCAGGTACCAGAAGAAGCCGAGGGCTGCTGTCAGTCGCAACAGGCAGTCGCCTTGCCCAGTCTCCGAGAACCAAGCCAGGGCCGCCCGCAGGTTCGGGTGCTCGGCTTCGAGGCGAGCAGCGACGCCAGGGTCGTGCTTCTGCCAGAGGACAGGCCCTGTTTCCTCAGCGAGTGCCAGGCACCAAGCCGCGTGCCGTTCTCGGGTGGCCTTTTCCTCGCCGCTCGCCGCGAGTTGCTCCCGTCCGAATTCCCGCACCGTCTCCAGCATCAGGTAACGCGGCTCGTCGTTCGGGTCGCCCTCCTGTCGCAGCAGACTCTTGTCGACCAGCGAGCAGACACCATCGAAGAGATCGAGACTGAGGTCGTCCAAGGTGCCTGCGACGGCCTCCGCTGCCTCCAGAATGAAGCCGCCGACAAAGACAGACAGGCGCGAGAAAAGAATCTGCTCCTCCCGTGTCAGCAGGTCGTAGCTCCAGGCGATGGCGTCCCGCATCGTTTGCTGCCGCGCCGGCAGATCCCGTCCCCCGCCGGTCAAGACGGGCAACCGTCGCTCGAGTCGAGTCAGCAGCGCCGGAGGCGGAAGAGCTTTGACCCGCGCCGCCGCCAACTCGATGCCCAGAGGGAGACCGTCCAATCGCTGGCAGAGGGCGGCTACAGCTCCAGCGTTCGCGGGGCTCAACATGAAGTCGGACCGCACCGCCTGCGCCCGCTCGACGAAGAGGCGGACGGCCGCCGAGGTCGCCACCTCGTCCGGTGATGGGCGTCCATCCTGCTTCGTCAATCCCAGTGGTGGCACGGTGTACTCGCGCTCGCCCGAGACCCGCAGCCGCACCCGGCTCGTGACCAGGGCCGTCAGATGCAGGGAAGTCTGCAGCAATTCGGCGACGAGCGGAGCGCCCGATACCACTTGCTCGAAGTTATCGAGGACGAGCAACAGGCGCTTCTCTCGGAGGAACGCCCTCAGTTGGACTATCACCGGCTCCTCGCCGACTGCCCGCACGCCGAGGGTCGAGGCAATGGTGGGGGCGACGAGGTCGGGATCGGTGATCGGGGCCAGCGAGACGAACGCGACCCCATCGGGGAACTCCCCGACCAGGTCGTGGGCCACCTGCAGCGCGAGACGCGTCTTGCCCACCCCTCCGGGTCCGGTGAGGGTGACGAGACCCGCATCTGAGCGTCGCACCAACTCGGAGATGGCAGCCCCCTCCCGCTCCCGCCCAATCAAGGGCGTGCGCGGCAGGGGCAGATCGCAGGTGGTGGAAGATGATGACGTGCCGGGCATGGCGCGGCTCGGTGGTTCGAAAGCGAGTGGCATGACGTTTCTGCTCGCATCTTGCCGAACGAGCCGCTTTACGTCAACCGCTTCCTCCCACGGAGTCGTTACGACCGGACCGCCGTGGTTTCCGGTTCCGCTACGCCACGATCTCCCGCTCCGCCTCGCCCGCCAGGTGCTCCCCGGCGTCGACGATGGCCCGCAGGTGCTGCGCGGTCAGCCAGAGATCGTGGTAGGAGGTGTAGAGCGGGATCGGGGCGAGGCGGACCACGTCCGGCGGCCGGAAGTCAGGGATCACGCCGCGCCGCTTGAGCGCGCGGGCGATGCGCGGCCCGGCCGCGTGCTCGACCGCGACGTGCCCACCCCGCCGCTCGGCCTCCCGCGGCGTCCCGATCCGGTAGCCGTACGGCGCCCCGGTCAGGCCCGACGCCTCCAAGAGGTCCATCAGGTACGTCGTCTGGGCGAGCGACTTGGCCCGCAACGCCTCGATACCCGCCTCCGCGAAGAGGCGTAGCGAGCCGAACAGCGGCGCCGTGGAGAGCAGCGGTGTGGTGCTAATCTGCCACGCCCCCGCGCCGGCCGCGCCCTCGAAGACGTGGCGCATGTCGAATTGGCGCTCCTTGTGGGAGCCCCACCACCCGGCAAGACCCGGCGCCGTCCCGAAGTGGCGGCGGTTGACGTAGAGTCCAGCGACCGAACCCGGGCCGGCGTTGAGGTACTTGTAGGAGCACCAGACGGCGAAGTCGACGCCCCAGGCGGACAAGTGGTGAGGCACGGCGCCGATGGAGTGGGCGCAATCGAAGCCGATCGGGATGCTCCGTGCCCGCGCCGCCGCCGTGAGGCGCTCCATGTCGAGCAGTTGCCCGGAGCGGTAGACCACCGACGGCAGCAGCACCAGCGCCGTCTCATCGGTCATCGCCGCGATCAGCGACTCCTCGTCAACCGTCCTCCCGTCGTCACTGGGCACCAGGACCAGGTCGCGCTCCGGATCGCCACTGCGCAGGCGAATCTGGCTCTGGAGCGCGTAGACATCCGACGGGAAGTCCAGCGCCGTGGCGACGATCTTCCGGCGAGAGCCTTCCGGTCGGTAGAAGGTCGACACCAGGGCGTGGATGTTGACGGTGGTCGTCCCCGTGACGACCACCTCCTCCGCTTCCGCCCCGACCAGCGGCGCGACCACCTTGCCCAGCTCCTCTCCGATCCAGAACCAGGGCGGGTCCGCCCGCATCCAGCCGTCGATGCCCAGCTGCTTCCACTCGTTCAGCGCTCGCAGCACCTCCGCCTCGGCGTCCCGGGACAGGAGGCCAAGCGAGTTGCCGTCCAGGTAGATCGTCCCCGGCAGGAGGTAAAAGCGGTCGCGGAATCCTGCCAGCGGGTCAGCGGCGTCGAGCCCAAGGGCGTGATCTTCGGAGGAAACGTCAAGACCGGCGGGAGCAAGGGACACAGCGTGCATCTCCGGTGGCGCGCATCGGTCGCAGATCTGTTGGACGCGGCCGGAAGGGGTTCGCCGCGCGGGCAGCCCCTTGCCATCCTCACGGCGGCACGACCCACCAGGGGAGCGGCCAGCGTCCGGTGCCATGGTCGCGCGAGTTGCCGGAGTTGTGCAAGCGGGTCTCAGTGCTCGCGGCCAGTCAGGAGCGCCCAGGGGCGAGCTGCTACGCACGATGCTCTATCCGTACACGTCGCCTTCAGATGCCGATGACCGGGGGCGAGTTTGGTCACCACTTGAACGACCATACGCATTTGTCCACGAGTGACGGCGCCCGCTCAGGATTTATTCGGCTGCTCCCCAAGCGCCCACTTCACCCGCTCCACCGCTGACGGGATCACCTCACCGATGCCGCTCCACATCCGAAGCGTCACGGCCGCATCGTACGGCGTTTCACCTCGGTTAACGAGTATCACTCGGGCACGGGACCCAATTGCCTGCCCAACCAGCGAGGCTGCTGGCTCGACCACGAGCGAGGAGCCTAGGACGAGCAGAAGATCGCAGGAGCGGGCGTGCTGGTCGGCGCGGGTCCACTCTTGCTGGGGCAGCGGATCGCCAAAGTTCACCACGGACGAGATAAGCCGGCCACCGCAGGCCGGGCAGGCCGGCTGTCCCCCCACCGGTTTCTGCGTACGATAGCCGGGGCCCCAGCGGCGCGTGTCCCACCCTACCCGCTGTCGGGTGTGCAGTTGGTCGCAGCCCAGGCAGCGCATAAGCTGTCCGTTGCCGTGCAGCTCCGCCACGAGCGCAGGGTCGATGCCAGACTGGCGATGGAGGTTATCGGTGTTCTGAGTGATGAGGAACTGGAGCTTGCCGATCTGCTGAAGCTCGACGAGGGCCAGGTGGGATGCGTTGGGCTTCACCTGGTTGGGCGAAACCCGCCACTGCGGTGGTGCCAGGCCGGCGTCACGTCGCGTCCACACCCCGCTTGGACCGCGAAAGTCGGGGATGCCGGAGTCGGTGCTGATGCCAGCGCCCGTGAAGGCGACAATGTGCTTGCTCTGAATGATCCAGCGAGCGATG
>JALYMD010000182.1 GCA_030773875.1 Chloroflexota bacterium
ATTCCTTGTCCTCCTTCAGCGTCTCGATCGTCTGTTCAGGCTTGAGATTGGAGGCACTCAACCGGTTCTTGCCGATGAGTCCCAGGATCGCGGCGATGGCCAGCACGGACAGACCAACGATGCCGGCCGCGATCCAGAGCTGGACGACCTTGTCCAGCAGGTACACCACGGCGAGCAGGGTGAAGATCAGCCCGAGGAGACCGAATATCGCGGCCGCGGCGAGGAGCCCCGCGCCCTTGCCGAGCGCTGACGCGTCCTCCTTCAGCTCGGTCTTAGCGAGTTGGACCTCGCCCCGGAGCAAATCCTGAAGATCCTTGATCACGCCGGAGATCAAGGATCCGAGCCCTTCCGGCGCTCCAGCGAGCTCGTACCGCCCGCCCGTGCCGTCGTTGACCTGCCCTGGCGGGACGGAATTCGCCCCCAGGTTCCCAGCTCCACGTCCGGGGTCGCGCTGCTTCCCGGAGCCTTGGCCCCGAGCCTGCCTTTGGTTCATGGGTTCCCTCACCCTCGTCGGAGGTTAGTTGACGTTAGCGCCGCGCCCTAGAAAGGAGGAAGCCCACACCCGCCGCCACCAGCAACGACTGGGTCGGCTTGCGCCGAACCAACGCTTCTAAGTCGGTGACGAGTTGGTCGGTGTCCTTGCCGCGTAGGTACTGGGCGGCGGTGTCCAGCCGGTCAGCCACCATCGTGGCGCGCGAGAGCATGGGGCTATCGCCGCTCTCGCCAGCGCTCTCGGCCCGGCCGCGAATCGTGTCGGCCAGCTTGTCCAGTCCGCCGGCCGCTTTGTCGATCCCGGCGTCGACCTTGGTCGTGGCCTGGTCCGTGACCTGGTCCGTCTTCTCCTTGGCGGTCTCCATGGCCGCTCCGGCCTTCTGCTGGGCCTGGCCCACCGCCTCTTTGGCCTTGTCGGCGGTCGAGCCGCTGGAGGCACCGCCTCCCATGGCATCCCCGCTGGTACCCGCCGATTCCTCAAAGACGGGTGCCTCAGTCCCGAAGGTGCCTGCGCCCGCGTCGACCGGCTCGCCCACCTCGGTGGCCCAGCCTGGCGTGCTTGTCCCACCCGTGTAGCCAATCGGCTCTGGGGAACCGACCAGTTCCCCGGAGCGACTCCTCTGCTGGCGATCGCTCATTCCATGACTCCTCTCCATGCACGACCCAGCTCTCGGCCGGTGCTTTGCGCCGTGTCGTGTCCGTCCGTCACCACTGGGTTACGCACGCGAGATGCCAGCGGACGTCGAGAACAGCAAATGTCGCAATGGGCGCAACAGACGATGGGGTCGCATCGATGCGCACGCTACAGAGGCTGGGAGAACGCGCGGTTCTTTCTGCTGTAGTGACCGGACGTTCCTTAAAGACGGAGCAGGGGCAGTTGAGTTGTTCCAAGCCCCGGGCGGCGTGGGTGCTCATGAGACATGGACGGAGGGAGGGGGAGGGGCGGGCACGTGGGCTGGACGCACCCGCCCCGTAAAGGGGGGATCCGAGGGACGGGAGATCGCGGCTTGGCTGGAGTCGCGATCTACGGCTGCCGTGCCTCTATGTCAAAGACGCGCCGGCAGCCCATTTGGTTTCACCCCCTTCTCACGTCCCTGGATGGCTCGTTCTCTGCAGGTCGGGCCAGGGCCAAGCCGCCCGCCACTTCCACTCGATGGGAGCGGATGGGATGGACCCCGCCGGTCGTGTCCGCACGCAGGTGTTCCCTCCCATGAGATCGCACTGGTTGTCGAGTGGGGTGGGTGACGCGGTAAGGTGAACCCGCGCATCGAAGCGCCCGGGTTCAAAGACGCGCCCGCCGGTCGTCTCCGTTGCCGCAGGTCCTGGGGGACGGCGCATTGGTCGGCCCACATACCTGCTTGGACCGGCCGCGTTGCCGCTCCCGAATCACGTCCGGCTCTCGTCTGACATCGTATATAGATGCAGCCCCGCCCGTCTGGAAGGAGACCCGCCGTGCCTAGCCGTCTGTCCCGCCTGCTCCTCCTCGTCGGCCTGCTCCTCGGGGTCGCGAGCACCCCTGTAGCAGCCCAAGATGATTTGACCGCCAAGTTTGATCAGATCGCCGAGGAGACCTCCGACCTGCGGGACCTCCCGATCGAGACGGAGGTCCAGGAGGCCCTACTGAGCCGCGAGGCATTGCAGCAGCGCCTTCTTGATGACTTTGACACCGACTACCCACCCGAGGACGTCGAAGCGGACGCGCGGCTGCTTGAAGTCTTCGGGCTGATGCCGGCCGGGACGGATCTGAAGCAACTCTATCTGGACCTCTTGACCGAGCAGATCGCGGGCTTCTATGACCCGCGCACCGGGGAGCTCTACGTCATCAGTGGTGGCAGCGAGTTGAGCGATCTCGACGAGTGGACCTACGCTCACGAGGTGACCCATGCCCTCCAAGACCAGGCATTCGACCTCGAGGCGATACAGGACCGCGCCAACGATGTCGACGATGCCTCGCTCGCTATCGCGGCCCTGGTTGAGGGTGACGCGACTGCCCTCGGGAACGATTACCTGACCGAAAACCCCGGCCTCCTCCTCGGCATTTCCCAGGCTCTCGCCGAGGGCGACATCGACGCCTCCCAGCTCGAGAAGGCGCCACCGATCATCGCCCGGACCCTGCTTTTCCCCTACGAGGCAGGTCTCTCCTTCGTCACCGCGCTGCGGGAGGACGGGGGCTGGGACGCCGTGGACGCCGCGTATGCGGACCCACCGACCAGCACCGAGCAGATCCTTCACCCTGAGAAGTATCTCGACCGTGACGAGCCGACCACCGTGACCCTGCCCAACCTTGAAGCAGCGCTCGACGGCTATCGCATCCTTGACGAGAACAACCTTGGCGAGTTCCAGACCCGCGTCCTGCTTGAGGGCTCAGGCGACACCGATGCCGCCATAACGGCTGCTGCTGGCTGGGACGGTGACCAGTACGCGCTCCTGGCGAGCGGTCAGGACGAGGTTCTGGTTTGGGAGACGGCGTGGGACAGTGAAGCGGACGCCGAGGAGTTTGTCGCGGCATTGCGTGCCACCGACGAGACCCGATTCGACGCCGCGTACGCGGAGAGCAAGGGCACGCTCGCGCTGACAACTGACGGCCAATCCGCCCGCATCGAGATCGAGGACAGCCGGGTCCGCTACGTCCTGGCCCCGACCCCGGACCTCGCCAACGCGGCCCTGGCGGCGTTCGCCGTCGCGTAGCCCCTCCAGAGACAACTAGGCGGATCCGACAGCCCTTCCCGGCCGGGCGCGATGTGGCATCCGCCCGGCACGGCAATCTCCTCGCGGTGCTATTAGACTAGCAGCAGACTAGGTGGACCGCCGCATGGAGGAGTGAACGATGCGGACCATCGGCGCCTACGAGGCGAAGACCCACCTGCCGCGGCTGCTGGACGAGGTGGCGGCCGGGGAGACGATCACGATCACCAAGCACGGAGTGCCCGTGGCGAAGCTCGTGCCACCGGACGGCGCGAAGCCTGCCGATGTCGG
>JALYMD010000183.1 GCA_030773875.1 Chloroflexota bacterium
TGATCGGCGATCCCGAGGTCCTTGGCGACGGCCCCCAGGGATTTGTTGCTACTGCGGGCGAGCTGCACGGCTTCGGCCTTGAAGGCCGGGGGATACATCGGGCGGGTGTGCGACACGGGAACACCTCTCACGGGCACCGAGTGCCCAATGATCAGGTGTCCACCGAAGTGGGGCAACTCCAGTTCAAACGTCTGGAGTATCCACAGGGCCTGTCTGAAATCACGGTTGTGATACCTGACAGTGTCCGCGCCATGCCTTCGTTAGAGAATGTTTCGAATGGCGTGGATCTATACAACTGGGCGGTTAGCATCGAGATCGCAATCTGTGATTCTCTCGACAGCTTTGGCCCGCTGCGGGTCGACTCTCTTCCCGGGCACGATCAACTGTTTTCTCTGGAAATTCTTAGGCACGAATCGTTCATTATCGATGAACGGCCAGTTGCCAAGGCTCTGTTTCTGATGCTGGATGACATACAAGAGCTTGCGTCAGACCAGCGTGACAGGTTAGTGAGCATAGTCACGGGAGGTAGGCCGTCAATCGGGGTATGGCTTGCCGAGCGATATGAGGCGATGACGGTCACGGAATTGCTCTCGGAGGGAGCGATTGCTGGACGGGATTTCGATGCTGTTAAAGACCTGGAGCGATTCTGGCGCGCTCCAGGCAACTCGAGAAGGTTCGAGCGCGCCGTACTCGGAATCGCGGACCGGAGAGCGCGGTCAGCAATTGAGAGCGGTGTTGATACGTTTGGCGCTCATCTTGACGATGGCATTGAGTCCGGCGAACACGAGGAACGTATCCGGCATGCCTTGGTGACTGTCTCGACTCGGGTCAAGCAACGGGCTGAGGCGAACTCCGAATTCGCTCGCTGGATTGCTCCGCTCGAATCACGAGAACGAGGGTCTGCCTGGGACGATGCTGTTTCCTGGAGAGTCCTCGAAATCCAGATCGCCCGCGAGGTCGGACGAGCGCAGAAGAGGTTTTCCTTTGCTATCAGCGAGGATGCGCCTGAGGAGTCGGGATCTGGGCTAGGACCGACCGCGGAGCTGTTCCTTGCACGTGAATTCAGCTTGCCATACTACTTTGGTCCTTCAAAATTCGCGTCTATTGCTTCTACGAACATACAGCAGTTCGTATGGCTCGCCGGGGATCTCTTCGAGGAGATGATCGCGGCGGCATTACTAAAACGGTCGCCCAATTTAACCCCTAGGAGACAGGAAGAGATTATTCGAAAATCAGTCTCGGAGAGGTGGAGGAAGGTACCCCAGGAATTGCGGAACGGTCGCGAGGTGAAGGGGTTCATAGATCGGGTAGGAAAGTTCTCAAGCGACGAAACCTACCGGCCCAATGCGCCCTATGTTCCCGGGGTCACGGGGATTGCTGTCTCCATGCGCGACAGAGACGTTCTTCGCGACCCGCAGTCCAGACGCAACAACCCACAGTTTGACGCCCTAGCACGCGTGCTCACCACGGCCATGGCGTTCAATCTCTTCGAGCCCATCCTGAACTACCGCGTGAAGGGAAAAGACTATATGGTCCTATACCTCAATCGTATGCTGTGCGTTCAGTTTAATCTGCCACTAGGGTATGGAGGGTTTCGGGAGCAATCACTGACCCGGCTCGTCTCTTGGCTTCAACCCGCGTCTCCGGAAGCGGGGAGGCAGGGAGAGTTGTTGTGATGGGAGGAGGGGCGCGGATTCGGCGTTGGCGGGACTACGTCTTGCTCGAGGGCGGCTCGCTTTCCAGCTACTGGACAAGCAGACTGATGACTGAAGAGCGGGACCTGTTGCTCATCCTTGGGAAAGGTTTTGACCCACGTGCTTGCTTATTCGCGGAAAATCTGATGGGTTTCGGCGGAAAGGGGAAACGGGACTGCCTCGTGCTTGAGTTGGACGAGGGACCAAGTTCACCATCTATTGAGTATCAGGAAACTGCGGACGTGAACTGGACCCGAGTTCTCCAACTGTTCGAGGGGCAGGGAACCGTCGAACTGCGGACGGTCAAAATGTGGGACGAAAAGCAAAGACGTATAGGATCTCGGATTTCAGGGGCGCTCTTCGGAAATCTTGAGCCACTGTTGGCTTATACCGATGTCATTATCGATGTCAGTGCGATCCCCAGGGACATCTACTTCCCTCTCGTCGGGAACATCATGACGTTGGTCGACGCCGCCGGAACTATCGATGGTCCGTTCCGGCGGCTGAACATTCATATCGTGGTAGCCGCAAATCCATCTCTCGACCGTCGCATCGTGGAGGAGGGAATCGACGCTGAGGCAAGCATGATCTATGGATTCGGCGGCGGGGTCGATCGAGAGGCTACCCAGAACATTCCTCGCGTTTGGATTCCTATCCTGGGAAAGAACCAAAGGCCACAGTTGCAGCGAATTCGAGAATATGTGAAGCCGGTAGAGACTTGCCCTGCGCTCCCTTCACCTTCCAAAGACCCGAGGCGAGGAGACAACCTGGTACGGGACTACCATGATCTCCTATTCGACGACTTTCAGGTAGACCCGAGAAACTTCGTGTACGTGTCAGAAAGAAATCCATTCGAGGTGTATCGCCAGATCGTGAACGTGACCGACCACTACCAACAAGCTCTACGGCCGCTTGGGGGATGCAAAGTCGTGGTCTCAGCGTCCTCGTCCAAGCTGTTATCTCTTGGCGCGTTGTTGGTGGCATACGAGCTACGCACAGACGTGGGAGTTGCACACGTCGGCTCCCAAGGTTTTGGCATGCTCCCCGAGGGATCTGGAGGCACGGCAGAGCGAGCCGAACTGTTCGGTCTCTGGCTTGAGGGTGAGTGCTATGAAACTTGAGATGGCCAAGACAAACGGGCACCGACCTAGAGTGGTAGGCACCGGACTCCTGGCAGCTGACGTGCTCCTTGACTTTCGGAAGCCAAAGGTCGGGAGGCTGAACGCCGGCGGGACCTGCGGCAATGTACTAACCATCCTCGGCGCCTTGGGATGGACTTCCCGGCCAGTCGCGAGGCTCGGTGTCGATGTGGCGGGGAAGGTTATCCAACGCGACATGGAAGCGTGGGGCGTAGAGCTCTCTCTCATCGTTGAAGCCCCTAGCTCCCGATCCCCCGTCTACTTTCACTGGTTGATGGGACAAGAGTCCGGGCCGCGTGTGCATCGGTTCTCCCGAGAGTGCCCTGAGTGTGGAACGGTGCTGCCAGGGTTCCAGCCTGTGCCCCAGGCGATCGTCCAAACCCTCGTTGAGGATCTCGGTGAGGTTGACGTCTTTTTTGCCGATAGGGTTTCCAGAGGAGCCATCACGTTGGCTCGTCTATGCCGGGATCGCGGTGCGATGGTCGTGTTTGAGCCCTCTGGGGGCACTGACCCACAGCTCTTCTCGGAGATGTTGGCGCTGTCGCATGTCGTCAAGTATTCAAATGAGCGAGGGAAGAAGGTCGTTCCCCTGATTAGTGTTGCAGAGGGTCTCTCGTGCTTGGTCATTGAGACGATGGGCAGCAAGGGGCTGCGCTACCAGGTTGTCGAGGGACGATTGGCTCGCAACGGCTGGCGAGTCTTAGAGCCAGTAGTCACGGATGAGGTGCGAGACACAGCTGGAGCGGGAGACTGGTGTACGGCTGGGTTCCTCCATACTATCGGCCAGCACGGATTCGGAAGGTTTAGGGAGGCGCCGCGAGAGGCGCTAGAGCAATCGCTCATGGCTGGCCAGCACGTGGCGGCATGGAGCTGTGCCTTTGAAGGAGCCCGCGGCGGAATGTACGTCCCAGAGGAACATGGGGGGTTTAAGCAAACATTGCTTGACGGTATCGGCCTCCGTGATTCAAGCAAGCCAAATCAACTGGAACTCGATTCTACCTGCCGCGCCACCAGCGATATCTGTCCGGCCTGTCCACCGACCGATCCTCACGTTGGGCGTCTCTGTCATCAGGGATCTGAGTAGGTCGCCAGCCGGGGCCAAATGACGTGGAGTGGACCAAAGCGGGGGGGGCTGGTCAGGGGCACCAGTGACACCCCTGTCACTTAGGCGTGGACCGAAGTGGAGGTGAGTGGGGTCACCCGGTAGCCAACGCCTCACTACGACCTTCGACCCATCCGACGGGTGGCTCGAGATGGTGCGTTCCCGACAAACACTGTTCTTCCCAAGCTTCATGACGCGATAGACCTCTCTATCGTGGACCCAACAGGGACGCAGACTGGGAGACGGAGGGATCAAGTTCTCGTCTCGTGTAATCCGCTCACCCCTTCAGGCTGGAAGGTGACCAATCTCGGTCGCCAGCGTTTCACGAGGTTCTGACGAGTTGGTGCAAGTGCTGGAAGGCGCGACGATGGGCCGCAGGTGGCGTAAATAGGAACCCGAGGCCGTGGGATGGAGTGGTTGCTACATGCGCTGCTCCACCATCCTCACGTCACCGGGGACGAGCGTGGTGTCGGCGTGCCTTTAGCTGGAGGGTGAGGCGATCGACCGCGTTGCGCTACTCCGCCGTGGTACTGACCTTGTTTAGACAATCGGTCACCCACCGCTTGAGCGCGTCCGCCGGGACGCGCCTCGCGCGCCCGACGGTTACGCTGGGCAGGGTGCCATCGGCAATCATCTGACGCACCTTCGCCTCGCTGAGGTTGAGGAGGGCGGCCGTCTGGTCCACCCGCAAGAGCAACGGTTCCAACGGCCACCGCTTGGGATCTGCCACGTCACCCTCCCTTGAACCCCTCACCGCCTGGTCGTCCTTGCGGCAAGCTCGGCGATTATCGCGTATCATGTGCGCTAAAGCAAATCCTTTAAATCACAAGGGTCGGCGTCAGGACATGGAGCCCATGGGTGATCATCCAACACGTCGCGCAGGCCGGTGGCGCTCAGTCCCCGACGTGCCGGCCATCGCCGATTCCGCCGACCCGCGACCACTCGACGAGAAGCGGGCAGTGGTACCGGACATCCACGCGATCCCCGGGCCCGGCCCGGAACGCCTGGAGTGGCGGGTCGGAACGGAGCGGGAAGGTCGCTCCCTCGATGGCCTGCTTACCGCCTTCGTGAAGCTCCACGATGCGGATCTGGATCAAATTGCGACCTTCGCCCAGGAGTGGGGGGTGCTAGGCGGATGTGAGCATGGACACGCGGGCGAGCGGCAGCGGTGCTCCCCGCTTGATGCCTCCGACCGCTATTGGCGGGAACAGGCGGGGCCGAGTCCATCTAAGGGTGCCGTCGCGCCCACCGACGATGATCCTGGCCTCCACTGGGAACTCGCGAGCGCGTGGGGGTATTGGGCCCGGCGGTTCAGGGCCACCCTCTCCCTCGCCGTAGACCTTCGCGCTGGCCAGGAGGGACGCTTCTCAGACTGGGCCGAGGTCGCCATAAGTGTCCCGCTGGAGACATCGCTGCCCGACTGGGATGCGATGTTTCGCCGGTCAGCGCAAACGGCATTTACCTCCGAAGCTGTCCTGCTGGTGCTTGTCGGCCCTAAGGATGACCCCAACCGCCCCTTGGTCGACATCCAGCAAGAGCACCTGATCCGTCTAGTCGATGACCTCATCCTCGACGCTCACCTACGACCAACCGCGGTCGGACACGAACCAGGATGGACCCGCCTCGGACTCGAGCTTGCCGATCCTGTAGCCCTCGGGAACCTGGATGCGCAGCGACGCTGGGACCCGCGGTGTGACGGCCTCTTCGCCCCCCTCGTCCTCCAGCTGGTGGCCGCCCTGACCTCGCCCCTGGGGTTGTTCCGCTGCGATCGGTGCGGCACCCCCTCGCCGCCGCTGGCGAGCCGGCGAGCGCGGGGAGATCGCCAACGCTTCTGCAGTGAGGCATGTCGCCTCGACGCGCGTCGCGAGGCCAACCGGGAGAGCGAGCGGCGCCGCGCCGCGAGGAGGAGGGCATAGCCATGAGCACCTGAGAGCGGGATCTCGCGCAAGATGAACTCGTGACCCGAGACCGTCCAGAAGGACGGACCGATTGGACGAGGCAGTGAAGGAGGACGCGACGTGGGTGCAAGGCGAGGCCAGGGCGAAGGGAGCATCTACCAGCGCGAGAGCGACGGGCTGTGGTGCACGGCCGTGCATCTCGGCTACCTGGACGGCAAGCGCCGGCGCAAGGTCATTTACGGCAAGACGCGGCGGGAGGTGGCGGAGAAGCTCAAGGTCGTGCTCCGGGAGCAACAG
Source organism: Chloroflexota bacterium (assembly GCA_030773875.1). The sequence goes on from JALYMD010000183.1 coordinate 6,131, forward strand.
CAGGGGCTGCCCGTCGCCCTCGAACGTCAGACCGTCGCCCAGTTCCTGCACCGATGGCTCGAGGATGTGGTTGGGCCTTCAGTTCGACCCAGGACCTCTGAGAGCTACGCCCAACTGGTCCGGCTCCATCTCGTGCCGACGCTTGGACGGCACCAGCTGAACAAGCTCGAGCCCCAGCACGTCCAGGCGATGATGAACCGGAAGCTGGAATCCGGGCTCTCGCCGCGCACCGTGCAGTACATCCGGGCAGTCCTCAGGCGTGCTCTGGGCCAGGCCCTCAAGTGGGGGCTCGTTGCTCGTAACGTCGCCACCCTCGTCGACCCGCCCCGCTCCCGCCGACAGCCAATCAGACCGCTGACGCCAGTCCAGGGCCGGATGCTCTTGGAGGCCGCTCGCGGCGATCGGTTGGAGGCTTTGTATCGGGTTGCTCTGTCGCTCGGTCTGCGGATTGGGGAGGCCCTCGGTCTGCGCTGGGACGATGTTGATCTGGAAAGGGGCGTCCTGCGGATCTCCTCGGCTCTGCAGCGGGTTGGTGGCAAGCTGCAGTTGGTCGAGCCGAAGAGCACCCAGAGCCGGCGCACCCTGGCCCTCCCCGTCGCTCTCATAGCGGCCTTAAAGATTCACCGGGTGCGCCAGCTTCAGGAGCGCTTGGCTTCCGGCGATCGGTGGCAGGACAGCGGGCACATCTTCACGACCACCATTGGGACGCCCCTTGAGCCGAGGAACGCCACGCGCGCGTTCAAGGCCATGTTAGTGGCGGCAGGGTTGCCGGACATCCGCTTCCATGATCTGCGTCATAGCTGCGCCTCCTTGCTCGTCGCACAGGGGATCCACCCCCGCGTCGTCATGGAGACGCTCGGCCACAGCCAGATCAGCCTGACCATGAACACCTACGCGCACGTCTTTGCCGATGCGCAACGCGAGGCTGCAGCGACGATGGATTGCCTCTTCCCCGCTGCTACCAGCGATATCGGGTAGGTTGGGGGCCAGAGTCACGACGGCTTCCGGTCTGCCAGAGCATGTCCCGCACAAGAACGTGGGACCAGCCGCTGGCATGTGGGTTGGACATGGACGGTGACAGATCAATCGCGCAGGGATCGAGTCGAGGAGGATCGGGCGACATGATGCCTAACGGCACGCGGCTAGGCGATGGCCGGGTAGTAGTGGTCACCGGGGCAGGGTCCGGCATTGGGCGAGCGGCGGCTCATGTCTTCGCTCAGCGCGGTGCCCACCTCGCGCTCCTCGACCTCAACCCCGACGGGCTGGAGGAGACGATGAGGAGCCTCGACGACAGGGAGCACTTGGCGGTCGGTTGTGATGTCTCTGACGTTCATTCAATTGCTCAGGCCTTCGGTCGCATCTCGGACCGATTCGGTGGCATCAACGTGCTCGTCAACAATGCGGGTATCAATCCCCCCGCAGCTAGTTCACTAGACATTGACGAGTCCCTCTACGATCGGATCATGGACGTCAACGCGAAGGGGATGTTCTTCTGTGCCCAAGCCGCCGTGAAGGCAATGGGGACGGGAGGGGGCGTGATTGTCAACCTCGCGTCTGTGTCGGGCATGGTGGGTTGGGGCGGCACCAGTGTCTACTCGGCCTCGAAGGGTGCGGTCATCGCGCTGACCAAGTACCTGGCCATCGAACTCGCGCCGCGCGGCATCCGGGTCAACGCCGTCTGCCCAGGCTCCATCCGCACGCCGATGGTGGAGGCCAACCTCCGTCGTCTCTCAGATCCCGAGCGCGCGTGGGAGGAGACGGCCGCGGTCCACCCCTTAGGGCGGGTTGGGACGCCGGAGGAGGTCGCTGACGCGATCGTGTACCTTGCCTCACCTCGGAGCTCGTTCGTGACCGGCACTTGCCTCGTGGTCGATGGCGGGCTCACCGCGCAGTAGTTCAACGAGGTCGATTCAATCAGAGGGATAATCGAGACGGAACTCATGCTTGCCGGCCAGCCGCTGAACACGGAACAGATTGTCAGGTCTGACGGGACGTTAAGATCCAGGAGCCAGCGGACCATTAGGGCAGGACGTAGAATGACGCTCCACTACCCAACGAACCAAGTGGCGCTGGGAGGGGTCGAGCAGAAGGGGGAGCTGCCATGATCATCGACTCCCACACGCATGTGGATGAGGCACCGGGTTTCGGCTGGTTCGATCCGCCGGAGACGATCATCCGCCTGCTTGACGAGGCCCAGATCGAGCAGGCGATCGTGATGACCTATCGGGACGCGCCGGGGCCGGAGGAGGGGGTAATCGAGTACATCGCCGAGGCGGTCCAGCGCTACCCCGATCGTCTGATCGGCTACGCTCGGATGAACCCGCGCTACGGCGACGAGGCCGTCGAGCTGTTCGACCGCGCCATCCGGGACTACAAGATGAAGGGGCTCAAGCTCCACCCGGTGAGCTACGTCATGCACCCGGCCAGCGAACCGACCCTCGCACTGATCCGCCATGCCGCCTCCCTCGGCGCACCGACCCTGTTTCACTGTGGGGACGAGGAGTTCACCTTGCCGCTGCAGATCGCGGAAGCGGCGACCGCCGTACCGGAGGCGACGATCATCCTCGGGCACATGGGTGGGTACTTCCACGTTCGCGACGCCATCCGGGTCGCGAAACGTTTTCCCAACATCGTCCTGGAGACGTCGGCGATGCCGTACCCGCGGATGCTCAAGGAGGCGGTGGACGCCCTCGGGGCCGAGCGGATCCTGTTCGCCAGCGACGGACCGGGGTGCGATCCCACCCTGGAGGTAGAGAAGGTCCGGCGTGCCGGCCTGAGCCCCGACGAGGAGGAGTTGCTCTTCCGGGGCAACATCAACCGGATCCTGAGCCGCGTGGCCCACTAACCTGGACGGGGGAGCTTCATGCTGATCGACGCCCACGCCCACGTCGGCAACTCACTCTTCGGCGTTCGCCAGTCCGTCGAGGACCTCCTGGATTCCATGACCGAGCATGACATCACCCAGGCCGTGCTCGTGCCGCTCAAGCCGACTGGCTATCACCTGGAGCCAGAAAACGACCGGGTTGCCGCGGCAGTACAGGCCCACCCGGATCGGTTCGCTGGCTTCGCCCGAGTCGACCCGTGGCAGGGCGAGGCAGCGTTGCGGGAGCTCCATCGCGCCCTCGATGACCTCGGGCTGATCGGGCTCTACCTCCACCCCTTTGAAGAGCAGTTCGCCGCCAACGACGAGATCGTCTTTCCGCTGGTTGATCTGCTGCGAGACCGCGGCCTGCCGCTGCTCCTGGCCGGCGGATACCCCGTCTTCTCCCATCCGTCCCAAATCGGTGATCTCGCCCGCCAGTTCCCGGACGTGACGATCATCGCCACGCACGGCGGCCAGATCAACATCAGCGGCCTGCTCCTCGCCGACGCTACCCGGATGCTCCGCGCTAACCCGAACGTCATCATGGAAACCTCGGGGATCTACCGGGAGGACTTCATCGAGGACACGGT
>JALYMD010000184.1 GCA_030773875.1 Chloroflexota bacterium
TGCTCGGCCTCGCCCTCGCTCGTGGCGTGGGGGCGACGCCGACGCCGGAGCGAAGCGTCGCGGGGATGGTGCTCGCGGTCGGAATCGGGCAGGTGGTTGGAGTTCTGCCGCCCTCGTTCCCCTTCCGGGACTGGATCCTCTCGCTGGATCGCTACCTGCTGCCGTTGCTGCCCTTCGCCATCTGGCTCGGCCTCTGGTCACTACGCGACGTCCGGTTCAGCCTGCCGGCGAGCTGGCTTGTAGCCGCCGCGTTGGCCGCCTTCTCGGTGGCCGGCACCCGGGATTTCCTCGTCTTCCAGCGGACGACCTGGGACGTAGCCCGTGCCGCGGTGTGTGCGGGCGTGCCGCTGACGAAGCTCGATGGCGGCTACGCCTGGGTCGGCTACCACCTCTGGGGCGAAACGGAGACGAACCCGGAGCCGGCTGCGCCGGAAGCCGGGCCGTGGTGGGTCTGGTGGTGGACCCCAGGGAACGTCCCGGCGACGGACTCGACCTACGTCGTCTCCGCGAGCCCGCTGCCCGGCTTTGACGAGGTCGCGTGGATTCCGTACGATCGCTGGCTCCGGACCGCGCCGGAGCACGTGTATCTGCTCCACCGCCAAGGAACACCGATGTTCCACGCCCTACCGGTGCGCTGCGGCACGAGCCCGATCGCTGGAACGGGCGAGCCAGGGCCCGCTGGGTCTGGGAGCCGGGGTCCTTGACCTCCGCGCGTGACGCCAGTCGCCCTGGACCCTCAGACGCAGTCTGTCAAAGCAACAGGTCACAGACTGGGACGGTCCCCCCACCCGTAATGCTCAGCTGGTGGACCACGACGGCCAGCCGGCGGGGGGCGTTCGGGAGGCGGATGGCCGGGTGGTGGGAGCGGAACTCGACGATGTTCTCGCCCGCGTGCAGCTGAAGGGGAATTGGTCCCAGCGACTGCGCTTCGACCGACGTGACGTCCAGCGTTCTTGCGACGCGGTCATTGACCAGGACCTCCACGCGGTCCGGGTGCTGGCGCGAACCCAGCCAGCCTCCCATTGAGACCTCCATGTCTCGCTCGGCGAACACCCGGACCTGCCCGGAGCCGTCGGTCCAGCGCCACCACAACGGGTCGGTTGTCTCGGGATCGTGCCATCCCGTCCCCATGGAGAACGCGCAGTCTGGGCCGGTCTCCGTGCAGAGCCCAACCCGGTCGATGCCGGCGGGGGGGCGCAGGGCGTAGACATCCAACCCCGGCGGCACCTCGAGCTTCTGCAGCGGGAGGGACAACGGGCGGCCCTCGCAGAGGTACGCCACCACCGCGTCGGGCTGGGCAGCCCAGAGCGCGTAGATCTTGTCCTTCTCCCGGCCTTCGCCGTAGAGGTAGTACATGAGCGACTGGTAATCCGAGTAGTGATACCCCTCGGTGATGATGACGGCGTTCGCTCCGACCTCCTGCAGGATCGCTTCGGTTGCCGCGGCGGCTGCGGTGTTTTCGCTCTGGTCCACCGCGTTCAGGTTCGCGAGGACCAGCATCCATGGAACGAGAACAAACGGGGCCCGTGCGAGGGCTAGCGTCGGTTGGTCCGAGCCAGGATGTGGCGGGGTGGCCCAGCGGTAACCGGATGCGACGAGCACGGTGCCAACGCGGGCAACCAGCCGCCCAACGCTGTCGAGGCCAAGGCCGAGGTAGACCGCGGCGATGAAGTACGTGGGGATGAAGTAGACGAAGACGTCCCCGACATCGTAATTGATAGCGTAGAACAGGTTCCCGGCCGCGCACAGAAGCAAGAAGACGTTGAGCCGGACGTTCTTCAACGCCACCACACCGAGGAGCATCACCGGTGTCAGCACCCCGTAGTCTCCCCAAAAAAAGCTCACGGCCATGGGGAGCCGTTCCGCCACCACCTCCTCGACCGGGAACGCGAACATCCGCCCCGTGAATGGTCCGCCCCGTACCCACCACCACAACTCTTCCAGGGTGGTGGCCCGCATCTCGAGGAAGCCGGGGTGCTCAACGGACGTGCGCCAGAAGATGTACGAGTACTGGAGGCCGCCGAGTGCAATGAAGGCCGCGGTCATCGCCACGTTGCGCAGCCGGAGCAAGCTGGAGGCGTCGGTGGCCAGAATCAACCAGGCGATGGCCGGCAGGATCGTGATCATCGTCAGGTGGTTGCCGAAGGAGAGGGCGTAGATGGCGAGGCCGGCACACAGGTACCTATCGCGCCGCTGCAGGTGCCAGACGACCAGGCAGGAGACGGTGCTGGCGACGAAGAGCAGATTGAGGGTGTAGACCTCGGCGATGACGGATTGCGTCCACACGGTGCGGGTGAAGCCAAAGGTCAGGCTGGTCACGACCGCCAGGAAAGGGTCCACCTTCAGCGCCAGGAGGAGCTTGAAGAGAACGACGGCGGCGACCACGGTGAAGACGGCGGAGAGCAGGTTCGCCTTCTGGGCCAGCGAGCCGAATGGCCACAGACGCACAAAGAGATGGTTGAGGACAAGGTAGGTCGGGTATCCCGTCGAGTGGGGGGTCCCGAGGATCCTGCCGAGGTACTGGAACTTGGTCGTGTCGCCAAAGGTGTACACGCCGGGCAGGAGGGTTGCCACGTACGCCGAGCCCAGGATGCAGCCGATGAGGACGCCCCAGAGGGTTTCCACGTTCCGAGCCGCAGCGATGAGGCCAGCGGCGAGCGAGGAGAAAAGCCCTATCCCGGGGCGGGACCGGCCCTCGACCACGAACCCCTGCTGCCCGTCCCGCGTCCGAGTGCGACCAAAGGTGCCAATCCCGGGCAACTGTGCCTCCGCCTGGGCATCGCGGACTCGCCGGGACGCTCCGCCCGCGACCCATCGCCCGTCTTCCTGCTCCAAGCTGTCGATGGCGACCTCGCTCAGGTTATGCCAGATACTAGGGTGGCCCGCTTCCGGCGGCGCACCGCCGTCCATGGTGACGGAACAACCGCCCGTCCGCTCCTTCCCACGGATGCAGGCGTGGATAGCATAAGTGGTCAGCCGGAGTCGTGGCCGGTTTCCCCGGCGACGCGCGGCTCCCGGACATCACGGCACCCAGAGCGAAGAATCTCCTGGCGAACAGCGTAGACTTGGTGCGGCACGGAAGGAAGAGTGAGGCAGTGGAGAGCGGCGTGGGACTGAGCGGCGAGGCGGACGGCATCCTGGAGACCCCCGAGCACGAGCGACGCGCCCGCGCCGGTTTTGCTCCGGCATCCCCTCGTCCCAGCCCGGCGACGGTGACGCAGGGGCTCAACCCCGGGGCACTCCTGCGTGCCCTGCGTCCCCTCCAGTGGACCAAGAACGCCGTCGTCTTCGCCGCCCTCGTCTTCGACCGCAAGCTGTTCGAGGTCGGTCCCCTCCTGCACAGCTTGCTCGCCGCTGTCGCCTTCTGCTGTGTCTCCAGCGCTGTCTACCTGGTCAACGACCTCAAAGATGTCGACGCCGACCGGCTCCACCCCAAGAAGCGGTTCCGGCCCATCGCTGCTGGGTTAGTGACGCCCACTCAGGCGTCCTTGACCGCTGCGCTCCTCTTTGCCCTCGCCCTGGCCGGTGGTTTGGTGGACGGCCCCAAGTTCGTGGGCGTGATCGCCGCGTACGGCCTGCTGATGGCGGCGTATACGGCCGGGCTCAAAACCATCGTGATTCTGGACGTCTTCGCCATCGCGGCCGGGTTCGTGCTGCGGGCGGCGGGGGGGGCGGTCGCCATCGACGTGCCGATCTCCCCCTGGCTCTACGTCTGCACGATGCTGCTCGCGCTCTTCGTCGGCTTCGGCAAGCGCCGCAGCGAACTCTCCTCCCTGGCGGGCGCGGCAGCGGGGCACCGGGCCAACCTGGAGGCCTACTCGCTGCCGCTGCTGGACCAGTTGATCGGGATCGTGGCGGCCTCGACGGTGATGGCCTACTCCCTCTACACCTTTGACGCCACGACCGGGGCTCGCGGGGGCCGGGCGATGATGCTGACCATTCCGTTTGTGGTGTATGCGATCTTTCGCTACCTCTTTCTGGTCCACCGCCGCGACCTGGGTGGTAGTCCGGAGGCGCTGCTCTTCGCCGACTATCCGCTCCTCGGCGCCATCGCCGGCTGGGGCTTCACCAGCGTCGCCATCCTCTACCTCACGCGGTAACTGATCGGGACGCGGGACGGTGGGGCAGGGCGTGAACCGGATGGATGCCGCATCGCTCGCCCGCGGCGGGCTGCTTGAGGCCCTGGGCATCGAGATTCGCGAACTTGCGCCGGAGCAGGTTGTGGTGACCATGCCGATCACCGCCCGCCACCTTCAGCCCTTCGGCTTCCTCCACGGCGGCGCCAGCCTCGCCCTGGCCGAGACCGCGGCCAGCCTTGGCGGCCTCCTTCATTGCCTTCCGGGACACGCGGCCTTCGGGCTCGAGATCAACGCCAACCACCTCCGGCCCAAACGCGAGGGCATCCTGATCGCGACAGGAGCTCCCCTCCACCTAGGGCGCACCACCCAGGTCTGGGACGTCAAGATCGCCGACGAGGAGGGGCGGCTGGTCTGCGTCTCCCGCTGCACCCTGGCCGTCGTTCGCCTCGACCCTGCGGAACCCGCCGTCGATCCGACAACGTAGAGCTGATCCGGCCCGTCGCTACCAGAGCTTCATCGACGCCAGGAACAACTCGCGCAGGTCCGCCTCGGTAGCCGGGCGGGGAGAGAGCTTCGTGACACGGTGCTGGGGCAGCGTGCCGGCCACCAGCGCATCCACGTCGTCCAGCCGGATGCCGACCGCTTGGAGCCCGTTGGGCATCCCGACCCGGCGCATCACGTCGATCAAAGCCCGCGCCAGCACTTCCCCGGCCTCATCAGGGCCGGCATCGCCCGCGTCGGCGCCGAGCAGGCGGGCAGCGTGGAGGTGGCGCGCCGGGTTCGTGGGCCCGGTGAAGCGGAAGACGGCCGGCGCGTTCAGGATCACCGACATCCCGTGCGGCACGATCGGGTGGTCCGCTGGGTAGCCGTCCGGCACGTAACCGCGGGCCAGCCCCGAGACGGGGTAGGACATCCCGTGCGGCAGGTGGACGCCCGCGTTGCCGAACCCGATCCCCGCGAAGGCCGCCGCCAGCAGCATCTGGCCCCGCGCTTCGTCGTCCGAGGGATTCGCCACGGCGCGGACGAGGTGCTCGGCCACCAACTCGATCGCCCGCGCCGCCCAGATGTCGCTGACCGGGTTCGCGCCCTGGTAGGCCGGTCGGAGGCGCGGACTTGCCGGAGCCGGCCGCCGGTCGAACGGCAGCGCCGTGTAGGACTCCAGCGCGTGGCTGAGCACGTCTAGGCCGGAGCAGGCCGCGACCATCGGCGGCAGGGAGCGGGTGTTGTCCGGATCGACGATGCCGAGCGCGGGCCGCAGCGCCCGGTGGGCAATGCCGGTCTTGGCGTGCGCCCCGTCCATCTCCAGGTCGAAGATCGTCACTCCCGTCGTCTCGCTGCCGGTGCCGGCCGTCGTCGGGACCGCGACCAGCGGTTTCAGCGGCCCCGGCACCGGGCGGCCTTCCCCGATGGGCGGATTGACGTAGGCGAGCAGGTCCGCCGGATGGGTCGCGTAGAGGTTGGCCGCCTTGGCGGTATCGATCACGGAACCGCCACCGACGGCGACGTAGCCGTCGAAGCTCCCCTCCCGTGCCACGTCGATCGCTTCAAGAAACGAGGCGCTCGTAGGCTCGACCCGCGTCCGATCGTAAACCTCCGCTTCGATGCCGGCCGCCCTCAGCGCGTCGCAGACGATCGCGACCGATTCCATTCCGGCCAAGCGCCGGTCGGTCACCACCAGGACCCGCTTCGCGCCCAGCCCCCGCACGTCCTCCCCGATCTCGCGCGTCGCCCCTGGCCCGAACTTGATGCCGGAGGTGTCCATCGAGAACCGGGTCTCGTAGGCCGTCTCTCCTGATGGCTGGTGCGAGGTTTGAGCGTCCATCTGGGCACGACTCCTCTGCGTCAGTCTGTAAGAAGGGGCGGGTTCGACCTGTCACCGGCTAGGAGGGAAGGGGTGGCAGCTTTGGTGATCGGTTCGTGGTGATGGATTACCGAGCCGAGCGGGTTCTGGAACTCTGTCGCCAGGCAGTCCATGAAGACGACATCGTGGACGGCGGCCCCGATGCGCTGCGCTTCGCGCCGCCGCCCGATCTCCCGGAACCCTGCCTTGGTGTAGGCCCGGATGGCCCGTTCGTTGTAGCTCCAGGTGTCGAGCATGACGTTGTGCAAGCCCAGGACGGTGAAGCCGAAGTCGAGCGCGAGGATGGTGCCCTCGGTGCCGTAGCCCTTTCCCCACAGCGCCCGCTCACCGATGGTGATCCCGAACTCAGCGGTGCGGCGGACGCCGTCGAGGTCGCGCAGGTTCGCGTGGCCGATCGGTCGCAGCGTCTGCCGCTCGTAGATCGCGAAGTCGACCCGATCTTCGCGTCCACCTTGGATCAGCGGCTCCCAGAAGGCGGCGACGGCGTGCCGGGAGCGGGGACGCATGTCGCCCCCCTGGAGGTCAGCCGTCGCGAAGTCATTGTCCCACCTGACGAGGAGGGGGAGGAGATCGTCGTGGAGCGGACCCAGCGCAACCTTGTCGCCCATGATGTTGACGATCAGGTTTTCGTTCAGCTGTTGCGCCTCGTCGTTACCCGCCACCCGTCTCCTCCGTGGGCTGATCAGCGTCGGTTCGGCCCGGCGAGGACCTTGTCGGACCGCTCCTATCCGATCTTCCGCCGCGACGTCAGCACCCCGGTGTTCATCCCGACCAGATTGAGCCCGCCAAAGAAGCGGGCGTGCTCGATCTTGACGCACCGGTTCTGGACCACTTCGAGGCCCGCTTCCCGCGCCCGCGCCGCAGCCTCTCCGTTGATCACCCCGAGCTGCAGCCAGAGCACCTTCGCACCGATCGCGATCGCCTCCTCCGCCAGCGGGGGCACGTCCTGCGGCTTGCGGAAGACATCGACGATCTCGACTGGGCGCGGGATCTCCGAGAGCGAGGCGTAGACGGGCTGGCCCAAAATCTCCTGCCCGGCATAGCGCGGATTGACGGGGATCACGTCGTAGCCCTCAGCCAGCATGTAGATCGCCGCGAAGTGGCTCGGCCGCATCGGGTCGGCCGAAAGGCCGACCATCGCGATGGTCCGGTAGGTCGTCAGGATCCGCAGGCGCTCGTAGGCGCTTGCGGCGGGCATCTCGGCCATCCCCTACACCTCCAGCGGGTGGGGCGTGGAGGCGGGCGGCATGGTGGCCTCGGCCCCCGAATCCGGCGTGGCGGGGGCCGTCGCGGCCGCGCGGCGCAGTGCCTGGTCCAGGTCCCAGCAGATGTCGTCGGGGTCCTCCAGGCCGACGGAGATGCGGACCAGATCCGGCTCGACGCCGGCCGTGCGCTGCTGCTCCTCCGTGAGCTGGCCGTGGGTGGTGCTGCCCGGATGAATGATCAGGGTCTTGGCGTCACCGATGTTGGCCAGGTGGGAGATCAGACGCAGCTCCTCGATGAACTGGCTCCCAACCTCACGCCCGCCCTGCACCCCGAAGGTGAACACCGCCCCGGCGCCGCGCGGTAGATAGCGCGCTGCGAGGTCCTGGTTCGGGTTGCCCGGCAGAGTCGGGTAGCGGACCCAACTCACCAGCGGGTGCTCGTTCAGGAAGGCAGCGACCTGCTCAGCGTTGCGGCAGTGACGCTCCATCCGCACCGGCAAGGTTTCGAGTCCCTGGAGAAACATGAAGGCGTTGAAGGGGCTGAGTGCGGGGCCGATGTCCCGCAGATTCTCGCCGCGCGCCTTCATCAGGAATCCGAACTCACCAAAGGTCTCGAAGAAGCGGATCCCGTGATAACCCGGCGAGGGCTCGGTCATGCCCGGGAAGTTGCCGTTGTCCCACGGGAACCGGCCCGATTCCACGATCACCCCGCCGATGGAGGTGCCATGGCCGCCGATGAACTTAGTGGCGGAGTGGACCACGATGTCCGACCCGTGCTCTATCGGCCGGCAGAGGTAGGGGGTGGCGAAGGTGCTGTCCACCACCAGCG
>JALYMD010000185.1 GCA_030773875.1 Chloroflexota bacterium
TCAACCGGCTCAAGCAGCACCGGGCCATCGCTACCCGGTACGAGAAACTGGAGGAGACCTACCATGCCTTGCTCACCCTCGCTGCCATCCGGCTCTGGTTGCCCGTTTGAAGACACACCCTAGTCGAGACGAGCCGAAAGCGTCGGTCCAGCGAGACCACAAAGAATCGACGACCGAATGGCCGCCCTAGGCGACGTCATCAACTGCCGCCATCAACTCCCGCACCCGCCCCCGGTCGACCGGATTCCAGGTCACACCATCGACCTTGAGACTTGAGCCCACAACCGCCCCATCAGCGTGGCGCAGTAACTCGGCTGCTTGACTGGCCCGAAACCCCGTGTTGATAAGCACCGGCACGCCGGTCTCCGCCACCGCCGCCGCGACCTCAGCGAGCCCGGAAGCGTCTACCGGCTGGCCAGTGATGGGACCGGACACGCAGATGGCATCCGGACTGGAGGAGAAGACGATCGAGCGCGCGACCTCCGCGACTGGCCTCGGGGCCAGCTGGGCGGCGAACTCGGCGTTGATGTTGAAGAGCAGCCGCACCCGTTCCGCACCGATTTCTCGCCGGTAGCGAAAGGCGTCACCGGCAGAGCGAACCCAGAGGCCGAAGTCGCCCGCAAAGGCGCCCGCGAAGATTTCGCGGGCGAAGGCTGCTCCGGTCGCCGCCGCTACGGCAAGCGTCGCCCGGGGGTCCCAGAGCACGTCCACGCCGAACGGCACGCTAAGCTCGTCCGTGACGGACGCGACGACCGCGGACATCGCCGCGACCGAGGCCACATCAGCATCCAGCCGGTAGGGCCGGTCGTTCTCGTTGCAGAACATCACGGCGTGAATACCACCCTCTTGGAGGGCGACAAGATCTCGCCGGATCCAATCACGGACCGCACCCACTCCGCCGGCGGCATCGTAGAGCGGAGTTCCCGGCAGCGCCGGCAGGTGCACCATGCCGATGATGGGCTTCGGGGCCCCCGTGAGTTCGGCAAGCCATTTGGGACGATTGGTTGTCGCTTCGGCCATGGGAACTCGGTACTCCTGCTGCGCAAGCGATCGAATCGGCCAGTCAGCTTACCGCACCCGAACGGCGTGCTCGATTCAAAGCTGCATCTCACGCCACCACTCATGCTCCAAGTGCAGCGAGGAAGGGAGAGACAGGAACAACCCGTCAGTCGTCTCACACGGGGCGGATGTCCGAGCAAGTCGGACCTCCCCTACCCCTCTAACGAGACCGACAACGCGTGGGCGTGGCTGGAGCCCCGCCGGTCGATGACAAAGCCCCATGCCGCTGACCCGGCCGGGCTCTGGTAGGACGAGGATGCGAGAAGGGCAGGCTCGACGGCCTGCCCTTCCAGCTACAACCTGATCGTTGCCGCTTACTGATAGATGACGAGATCCGGAACGGGATCCAAGGCGAGGACTTCTTTCGCCGACATCAGCGGCTTGTCCTGCCGATAAAAGAGCTTGATCCCGTGGAACTGGATCGGCTCGTTGGTGATCAGCGCCTCGTACGTCCCAATCTTAAGATCCGCGTCTCCCCAGCCGTCTGCATCGATCACCAGCTGGACGTTCGGCACCGGGCTAATGGTGTCCTTGTTGGTGATCATTTCGTGCAGGAACTGGTGCACGATCAAGATCTTCGGCGGCAGCCCCTTCTCGGCAACCAGCTTCGCCAGGGTCTCCTGAGCGTAAGTCACATCCGCCCCGTCGATCTGGCCAAAGTGGACGCCGGGAGTCTCGCCCTCCTCCATCGCGAACTCAGGGTCTAGCGCGAGGTGGACGTTGGGACGCTCCAGCCAGGGCATGACCTGCTCGATTTCACCCTCGACTCCGCGTCTCCCGATCTGGACATCCAGAATGAGTTGCAACCCGTTCTGCTCGGTGAAGTCGGCGTACGCGTCCAACGTCTCTGTGTCAGTCGAGAGCAAGTAGGTGCCGTCGGCACCGGCCTCGCCCTGCGCCACGGTCGCGATCACCTCCAAGGCCAGCATCACCGGCCGGCTGGGATCGGCTGCCTCGTACTCCGCCGCCTGCTCCTGGAGCCGTGCGACGAGCTCTTCCCGCCCTTCAGCCCCGTTGACACCGTACTCGCCGAGGATGCCCATGTTCTCGTCGTGCGGGTGCCCGTAGTAGGAAAGGATCCGGTACTTGGGTAGGAGACCGCCCTCATCCGGGGCCGCCACCACCTGGGCCGCATCCTTCGGGGTGAGATTCAACGTCGGAGCCGTGGGCACTGCCGTCGGGATGGCCGCCGGAGGGGCCGTGGTCGCAGTGGGCGGTGCTTCAGCAACGACCTCAGCCGGATCTGCCTGACCCGGGTCATTCTGCGCCAAGAGAGGAGCTGCATCGGAACCGGACGCTGGTGGGCCGGCATCCGTGCTGGAGGCCATCCCGGCGTCTGTCGAAGCGGCGAGCTGCACCGGCTCCCCGCGCCCCGTCGAAAGGGCAGTCGTCCCGACAAGCACCAACACCAGCACCGAGCTCAACATCCGCTCGGAAGGAAACCAGCCGGGTAGGGCAGGCGGCAACCAGATGGCGTTCACCGGCACGCGCCTGGGCCGCTCGGGCGTCGGTTCGGAAGTCACCCACTGCGTCGAGAAAGGCCGTGGACCAGCTGATCGCTGGTTGCGGAGGGCTAGACGAAATGGCATGGCATCACCGGATTGGCCGGCCCTGGAGCAGGGCGGGCACGCGACACGTAACGCTGGGACACAGCGTCAAACCAAGGAACGGCGAGCCACATGGTTGGCGGTCCTCCGTGCTGCGGCATCGCCTTCCCGGGAGGGCAACGGGACCCTCTCTACGATGTCCGCCACGGTTGAGCCCGGGACGCTCGCGGGCACCGGCTCCACACGCTCGCGCCGGTGCATGAACATGGCACAACTCCCCACACTGTGCCGTGGAGCCTACAGCATGCCAGATCGGCCCTGTGCCGACAAGTCCAAGGCAGCTACCAGACAAATTGAGGTTGGCCTCCGCGCACCACGGCAACAGCGATGATCCTGACCCATCGGGCAGGGCCTGGTGCGCTCTTTGGACGCCCTCAAGAGGGAAACGGCACTCTCCGAGCCTACGTCGGGTCACGAAGCGGACGAGTCCAACTGGGTAGGTCGCGCCGACAGCGCCTCATACATCGGACGCTGAGAGCCGCGGATCTTCCCTCTCCGCTCCCGACGCAGACGGAGCTGCCGATTTAGGCGTGCACATAGACCGGGGTGCCGATGGAGGCCCAGTCCCAGAAGAAGCGGGCGTCGTCGAGGAGCAGGTTGAGACACCCATGGCTGCCCGGCCGCCCAATCGTCTCCGGCGTTCGCCACCACGCAAAGTGGAGCGCATGGCCTCGATCGGTGAAGTACTGGGTAAAGAGCACGTCTTCCAACTTGTAGTGACTTTCCGCGCCGATCGCCCCGCTGGTCATCGTCTCGTTGGCGACGCGCGAGAGGATTTGATAATAGCCGGGCGGGGTTTCCCAGCCCGCCATCCCCGTTGTCGTCACGACGGTGCGGACAGGTGTGCGACCTTCATAGGCGACCATGATCTGCTGGGTCAGGTTGACGTCGATCCACCTGCCGACGGTCGGTGCATCGGCAGGCACAGGTGTTGGCAAGACCGGCGCGTTGCGGCCGACGTTGCGGGCGTAGATGTAACGACCGGCGCCGATCTGAGCCCAGAGGTCCGCCCCTTCAAAGACCTCTTCACCCTCGACCCAATCGGAGACGGTCACCGGATCGCCGAACTCCAGAACCTCGACGATCTTTGAGGTAGTGGTCGGCTGAGCGCGGACATTGGTTTCGCCCAGCGCGGCGCCCTGCCAGATGCTCGGGTTCCACGCGGCACGGTCGAGCGTAGGCAGGGGCGGCGCTTCCTTCAGGTAATCCGCGGATACCCAGCCGGCATAGCCATCGACGTAGCCGGCGACCCAGTCTCCCTGACGTCCGGGCACGGCGATGAACTCCGCCTTGTCCGGGAGAAGGGCGATCATCTCCGCGTCAGTGCTTGGCCCCGCACGGAGGCGAAGGCCCTCGGACGCGTTGACTAAAGATGTCGTACCGCCGGTCGGCGGGGCAGGTTGGAAAGCCTCGGTGCCAAGCAAGCCCGCCGCCTCGGCCTGCTCTTGACCCAGCGGCCGAGCCTGAATTTGGCCGCCCCGATCTTCCAGCACCACCTTCTCGAAGACCTGGACGGTTGGGCCATTGGCGCCGTCCTTGAACGGCTCAGAGGTCGGATACCCGAAGGTTGCCAACCCAACGAGGTCGCCGGCGGCGCTCCAGAAATCCGCGAGATCCCCGGAGATCGTGTGGCCGGTCTCCGGAAAGAACTGGCAACTCGCGCCACGGGAACACCCGGCGACCTCTGCGCGTGCGGCGCGGGGGACCTTCTGGTTAGCGAGCAGGCTGCTGAGATGCACGCCCTGGACATCCCACGGGGCCTCCAGGGTCGGGTCATACACGAGCGTCATCCCGACAAAGGTTTGGCGGATGCCGCCCGCGCCATCCTCGTAGCGCTCCTCAGAGAGGGGCTGACCGAGTGTGGATTCGCCACCGACCGCCTCCCACCGCGTCAGGAATGGGGCCTTGAGATTGTGCCCGGTGTCGGGGAAGTAGCGGTTGCCCTGGCCGGGCAAATCCTGTGTCTGTGGTTCGGCCTGGGCACTCGCCGCGGCAACGGAGAGCGCCGGAATCCATGCCCCCAGCCCACCGGCCGCGACCACCACCGTCAGAGCAAGCGAGATGAACACTCGTTGCCGCTCTGATGGGACAGCGGCACGAGGTGCGGTGAGGCGGTTGGACCGTGACCCGGCGGGTGATCGGAACATTGATACTCCTTGGAATAGGGCCGATGAGCCGCCGTCGCAACGGGGCAGGCACCGAAAACCAACTCGCGCGAACGTGGCGCGAAGCTCACGACATGGACCGGAGCTCCCGTTCGACATACGCATCCCTCATGCCCCTCGGACGCATAAGTCGGAGACAGGACGGCCTCCCTTGTTGCCTCACCAGCGTGGGGACAAGCCGGACTCCCACTCAGCAGGGTCGCGTTTGAAACCCCCTGCATGACCAAAACGCTCGGAGCAGCAGCCGGGTTTCCTGATCCAACTGTAGGGCGCTACAGCAAGGGCGTCGCGGGGACCACCATTCTGGCCGAAGACGCCTGACACGCTCATCCCAGCCCGATGATCGGTTGTTGCGCGGGCCACATCAGGGGCAGCACTCGCTGCTCCTGATGCTCTTCTGACCGCGCCGCAACACATCAGCGGTTCGGTACCCCTGAGAGATCAGATGACCCTCGTGGAACATGCCACCCAACCCGCCACGCGATCGATGACCCGCATGGGAAGGGCCGGCAGACAAACAGACGGTGGACGGCCGTTGCCGTCCCCCATTCTGGGTCGGATCTCAGATGCGGGGAGAGCTCCCCAGGCCCTAGTCGTCGCGGCGCATGCCGGTCAGCAGCATCACATAGTAGAGCAGCGTCAGCAGCGAGGCAGCGAAGCCCGCAATGTAGGTCCAGGCCGCCGCGTCGAGAACCTTCGCCACGCCCTGACCCTCGCTCACATCCACCAGTCCCATGTTGCGCAGAGACTCCTTCGCCCGGCGTGATGCATCGAACTCGACAGGCAGCGTGATCAGTGCAAACACGGTGGTGAGGGCGAAGAGCAGGACGCCGATCAACGCCAGGTTGAAGCTCTGCATAATGAAGCCGAGGAACAAGATGCCGAAGCCGACGTTCGAGCCGATACCGACCACCGGCACAATTGCCGTCCGCACTTGAAGCGGGGCGTACGCCTTGGCGTGCTGAATGGCGTGCCCTGCTTCATGGGCCGCGATGCCGACCGCCGCCACCGAGGCCACATTGAAGACGCCCTGCGACAGCCGCAGCACCCGCTTACGTGGATCATAGTGATCGGTCAGCTCACCCGGAACGGCCTCGACAGGCACATTGTAGAGGCCGTTGTTGTCCAACAGCGCGCGCGCCGCTTGGGCGCCTGTCATGCCGTTCTGGACGCGAACCTTGCTGTACTTGGCGTAGTTACCCTTCACCTTGCTCTGCGCCCAGAGCATGAAGAGCAGCCCCGGAAGCATAAAGACGAAGTACATCGGGTCGAAGAACATCGCTCGCCGTCCCTCTCCTTGCCGTCGCCCCGCTCACTCGCCCCGACCGCCATGATCGGTGCGGCGGCTCGTCCGGCTGCGGGCAGGCTCTCGCCTACCCGACTACCATAGTTTACGACAATTCAGCCCTGGTGGATGCCAGCAAGCGGGCGACCTCGGGCGGAATGGCAACGATCACATGCGTGCCGGGCTACAGCCATTGGCCCGACCTCGCAGTTACTCTTACTCCGATGGTGGCCTTGCCTAGGTCGTCCCCATAATGATCGAGCGGAGCCTGCCCATGAGCATCAGAACCGCGCTGGAGTCGGGTCAGCATCTGAGGCAGATCACCTCGTCACGTCCGTCCGAGGTGCAGAATGAATCGCCAACCTCTCGGCCGGCTGGCGCGGATGCGCTCGACGTGGACGCGCTGATCCAACCCCACATGGACGCGGCCCTGACCGCGCTTGCGGGGACAGCGCCCCTGCTGAACGGGATGACCTGCTATCACCTGGGCGACCTCGATGCAGCCTTGGCGCCGCTGCCCCAGGAGCAGACCCGTGCCGCTCGGGGCAAGCGCATGCGCCCCGCGGTGGCGCTGCTCTCGTGCGCAGCTGCCGGAGGCGATCCGAGGGCAGCTGCGCCGGTGGCGGCGGCGATTGAGCTCCTCCACCAATTCACCCTCATCCATGACGACATCCAAGACGAGAGCGCCACCCGGCGTCACCGCCCCACCCTCTGGCGCATTTGGGGCGTGGGGCAAGCCATCAACGCGGGTGACGCACTCTTCGGGGCCGCCCACCTTGCCCTTTATCGGCTGCGCGAGACCGGATCCTCCCCCGAACTGATCCTGCGGATCGCCGAAGCATTTGACCGGATGGCCGTGACGATCGTCGAGGGGCAGGTCCTAGATCTGGGATTCGAGGGCCGATCGGACGTCACCCCGGATAATTACCTCGGAATGATCTCCCGCAAGACAGCCGCGATCGTCCGCTTCGGCACCTGGGCTGGCGCCCTGCTCGCCGGCTCGGACGATGCGGCTGCCGAAGGCTTCGCCGCCTTCGGCCTCGCGCTGGGTCTCGGCTTTCAGGTCCGTGACGACGCCCTCGGTATCTGGGGCAGCACGGCGTCCACGGGCAAAGCGGCCGCCGATGACATCCGACGGCGCAAGCAGAGCCTGCCCATGCTGCTCCTCCGCGACCGGGCCGATGCCTCGATCCGCGCCGAACTCCATGCGCTCTTCGCCGGTGATCGCGTGGACGATGATGGGGTGCAACGGGTGCTCGACCTGCTCGCCGCGTACGGCGTTCAGTCGGACATCGAAGATCGCATTGCCGCGCTCCATGGGGATGCCCAGGTCGCGCTGCTCGCGGCCGCCCGCCCGGGACCGAACCCGCCGCGCGATCTCCTGCTGGCCACGGTTGATGGACTGGCCGTCCGCGTCGGCTGAGCCCGATTTCCGTCGGCTGTGCTATCCTGCGCCGCTTGCCTTGGCCACCCTTGAGAACGAGGCGATCTACTCGGGAACGCGCATGGTAGGGGCGCGAGGAGGAGACATGGCGACGCTGGATCCGACGATCCTGGCCAATTTCAAACGGGACGGCTTGGTCCGCGAGGGACACTTCGCGTACCGCTCCGGTCGTCATAGTGGCGTGCTGCTGGACCGTGACCGCCTCCTAGCCGATCCGGGCTCCGCGAGCCACATGGGCTACGTGCTTGCCAAGCGGTTTTTCACCGACCATGTTGCGACGGTCGCTGCGCCGTCTATCTGGGGTGCTGGGCTCGCCCAGTGGGTGGGGTACTTCCTTGAGCCTCGGGCGAAGGTCGTCTACGCGACGCCGAAGGGTGGAGCCCTGACAATCGCCGAGAATGCCGCCGAACTGATTCGTGATCAGCGTGTTCTGCTCATCGATAACCTGATCATCAGTGGTGAAACGCTGGGGCGCTTTGGGACGGTGATCGAGGAACTTGGCGCGGAGGTAGTCGGGGTCGGAACGCTCTGGAACAGCGGCGACGAGCGAGTTGGTGACCACACCATCTTCGGCCTCTTGAACACCCTCTACGAGAGCTACCTCGTCAACCGGTGCCCTCTCTGCGCCGAGAGTGGCCTTGCCCCGCAGATCGTCGGCTACTGACCCACGACCAACAACCGGGTTGGTAATGTGTCACACCCCGTGTCGCCGCAGGATTCCTCCAGCTGACTGACCTGGGGATCACTCCACGGTAGTAGACGGCGCTGCCGTTAGCCGCACTCGGGTGCTGGTGATACGGGTAGCGGACCGCAGGCAACACGGTAGTCAGCTGATGGAAGCGGCAACGGAGGCGCGAATGACGGACGCGGCGGACGAGGAGCGAGATTCGCAGTCCCTCGCGGACAACACCAGCAATATCCTCGAAGAAGCCCGCATGATCCTTCCCGGCACGGAGACCCTCTTTGGGTTCCAATTGATCGTGCCGTTCAATCAGCGCTTTCAGGACCAGCTCTCCACGCTGGAGCAGCGTCTCCATCTCCTCGCGATGGCCCTTGTCGCAGTGGCGATGGCCATGCTGATGACTCCGGCCGTCTACCACCGCCGGGTAGAGCCCGAAGGAGTCTCCCGACGGTTCGTCCAGGTGGCGACTCGTCTGCTCACCTGGAGCACCCGGCCGCTGCTGGTGGCGATCTGCCTGGACTTCTACCTCGCGGCGAGCCTGGTAACTCGCGAGCCGCTCGTCAGTGTGATCCTCGCCGTGGCGCTGGCCGGGATCTTCGCGGTTCTCTGGCTCGTGCTGCCAGCGCGGGCAGCAAATCAGCGGTGAGCCAGGGACGATGGCCAACCCGGGACACCCATGCCCGAAGAACGGGTCCAGCGAGCGGTCGCGTGACGGCCATCAGGCCTCAGGAACGTGACCCGGAGCGGGTCAACGTCTTCCTGGACGGCGTCTTCGCGTTCGGGCTCGGGCTTGAGCTCGCGCTGACGGAGCGGCTGGCCATTGGGGACGAGCTGGACGAAGCCCGGGTTGGCGCCCTCAAGGCCGCAGACGAGGTCGGCAAAGCGACCAGCGCAGCGCTCAACCTCCTCGCCCGGCGCCCGCGCTCTCAACGCGAAGTGCGGGACCGTCTCCGTCAGAAGGGGTACGATACCTCGACCATCGACGCGGCAGTTGCCAAGCTCGAAGGCTGGCGCTACGTCGACGATGCGGACTTCGCCCGCTACTGGGTGGAGAACCGCGCCGCCCACAAACCCCGAGGACGGCGCCTGCTGGAGCAGGAGCTGCGCCAGAAAGGGGTCGAGCGGGAGATCGTCCGCGAAACGCTCGACGGGGCCGAGTTGGACGAGCGCATGGCGGCCCTTGATCTCGGGCGGGCCAAGCTCCGCTCGTATGCGGGGCTCGAGCCTCCGATCGTCCGCCGCCGCCTCGCCTCGTTTCTCGCCCGGCGAGGCTACGGATTCGATGTCGTCAAGCCGGTCCTGGAGCAACTGCTCGGGGAAGGCAGCGCGGAGGAGACCGACGGCGATCTTCCGTAAGCAGCTGATCTCATCGCACGATGCACCCATCTCACCCCGGGCGTTGCGCGCCCCCTTCACCGGGTGCGCCAAGTCGAGGCGTCTCAACTGGGCCGGATGAGCGTCCTCAGGACTGCGGCGTGCTCTCGCTCCGCTCGGCGGCGAACCAGTCCATTGCCTCCCGCGTGATCTCTGGTGGAATAGTGTGGGGACCGTCGAACTCACGGTAATGGACGTCGTATCCGGCACGCTGCAACTGTGGCACGATCCGGCGGCTGCAAACGTCGATCGGAAGCACCTCATCCCGCGTACCGTGAGAGATGAACGCGCGGGGCGTGCCTTCCTGTCCCCCGGGAGCCATGAACCCAGGCGAGAAGGCAATGATGTGCGGGAAGAGGTCCCCGTTGGTGATGCCGACCGAGAGGGCGTAGGACGCGCCATCGGAGAAGCCCCCGACCGCAAGACGCTCAGGGTTCACAGCGTAGCGATCGAACGTCGGCGCCAGAGCCCGGTCGATGAAGGTGATATCGGCCCCGTATCCGCCCAGGATGACGTCCCACGTCCTGCCCCGGGAGTCGGGCGCAAGCAGGATGAGCCCGGCCTCCTCCGCAAGCGGTAGGAGCAGGTCCAGGCCGTGGCGGGCCGTGCCGCCGGCCCCGTGGAGCATCAGCGCCAGCGGCGCTGGTCGGTCCGGACGATAGCCGGAGGGAACGAAGAGGAGACCATCGCGCCGGCCATCGAGGCCAAGCGGATGGATACCCGTTGGCCCTTCTTGCCTCGGCGCGACGGGCCGGGTCAACAGGCGCCCCTCCTCGACCGTCGGCGTCCCTTGCTGTCGTCGTCCCCTTCTCATCCCAGCGCTCCATGCTATCCGTTCGCTACGAAAGGTTGCGGCGGCCACAGCGATGGTCGCCGCACCCACCGACAGAGGGTGACGCCGCGAGACCCGCCGGCTGCCCCCATTGAATCCAGCTCCACTCACGTCTTGAATCTCTTGGTTCTGAATCGTTTATGCGCGGACGGGGCATGGGTGGTGGTGCCGCGATGGACACGGTCCTCTAGGTGGGTCGCGACATCCGATGAGACGCCGCTTCCTGAGATTTCATGATCTTGACCCTATCCTGTCATGCCCGAATAACCACCCGCGAGCGCCGTTGGCCCGTCAAGCTCCGCGCTCCGGAGAGCGGACTACGATCGACCAGGTCGCAAGACCTGCTCCATTGAACGCGTGCCCGAGCAACGAGCTTTGTTGCACCTCACCGGTCGGCGGGTCGCCGTCGGTGACGATGGCAGTGTGAGTCCTGCTCACCAGTTGGCGAACACGGAGCCTGGGACTCGTCGTGCCGTCCGCGATGTCGCCACGCTTTTCCTCTGGATCGCCGTCCAGCTCAGGGAAGGACTCGCGAACGTTCGCACCTTTTATCGCGGCATCTCTTTCTGCATTGTCTCCGCCGTGGTACACTGCAGGAGGCCGCGGGAGTACGGCCGTCGTTGGCTTTCCCCCGAGTTTCCATCGTTCGCTTCCGCATCGTCACGGTTTTGGCACCGCCAAACCGTGGGCTTCGTGGTGGTGGCTGCCTGTGCGGCGCCGCCCAGGGATAGGCCCATGGCTGAGATCCGCTGGTTCGGACACAACTGCTTCCGCATCAAGGCGCGGGAGGCGACCGTCCTTACCGACCCCGTCGACCGCGTCACCGGTTACGCCCTGCCCAAGCAGACCGCCGACATCGTCACCATCTCCCACGAGCACCCCGGGCATGCCAACCTGGACGCCGTGCGGCCGGAGTACCAGGTCGTCCGCGGGCCGGGAGAGTATGAGCTTCACGACGCCTTCGTCACCGGCATCCGCACCTACCATGACGACGCCCGTGGCGCTGAGCGGGGCTACAACACCGTCTACCTCATCGAGCTGGAAGGGATGGTGGTCTGCCACCTAGGTGACCTTGGGCACCCGCTGACCGAGGAGCAGGCCGAGGCGATGAGCAACGTCGATGTCCTGCTGGTCCCCGCAGGGGGCGGGGACGTGATCGACCCGACGAAGGCCGCCGAGCTCATCGGCCAGCTCGAGCCGAAGGTTGTCATCCCGATGCAGTACGCCACTGCTCAGGGGGACAAGCACCTTGGGGATCTCGCCACCTTCTGCAAGCAACTCGGTGTCGAGGCGCCGGCACCGGAAGACAAACTGGTGCTGCGCCACTCCGATCTTGCCGAGACGATGCGTTTGGTCGTGCTCACGCCAGATGGTGACGGGGCGCGGCGATGAAGATTCGGGAATTCGCGGCACGTCCGGTGCTAGCCTGCTCCTGTTCAACCCATCGCGTATCAAGCATCGTCTCCCGCTGGGGAACGCTGTTGCTCCCTGTCGACAGAAATGTTTGGCGCATCGCTGCCTGCCCTGGCACGTCGCATGCGCTCTCAGTAGCCCCAAAGAACACCCGCTTCGGGCAGCAATTCGGCTTTCATGACGGCCCGTGGCCCCTGGTTATCCGCGCCGCGCAGCACCGCGCTGACGGCTACCTGCTGATGGCTGACGGCTGAGAGCCGAGCGCTCGGAGGGGGTCCGGATGCCCAAGTACATCTTCGTCACCGGTGGCGTGGTTTCCTC
>JALYMD010000186.1 GCA_030773875.1 Chloroflexota bacterium
ATCTTGGAGGACGCCGTCGGGTGGCAGAGCATTTAGGGAGGAGAAGACCGAGACCGGACACGGATGCCGCGGAAGGGAGTCCTCGAGGTCTCCATTCCCTCATGCTTGCCGGGTCCCTGGCAAGCGGCCGCGCGTCCGTGATCTCGTACGTACACCATAGAACGCACGTTCTTATTTGTCAAGGGGGGACGCCAATTTTCAAGTTGTGCCGTACGTAGATAGCTAGCGAGGGAGATCTAGGTGTTCCCTTCTATCGGAGGGAGTCCCTTGTGACCGACACGGGCCAGATCTTGACACTTTTTGGGACCCCTGGTAGAGTGCCGCCCAAGTGAAGAGTGTGATCTGCGACGATCGGAACGAGTACGCGTTCACAGGCGTGGTCGAGCGAGCCGGGGTATGGTGTGAGCCCGGTGCCGCGCGGACGCCGAATGGCTCCGGGAGTTGTGCCCCGAACGTGCCGGCCCTGTCGGCCAAGTAGGCGGTGCCGGCGTCTCCGCCGTTATCGGGAGCGGCGTATCGGTACCGCGGAAGCTGGACCCGTACGCACGGAGTGGGGGGACCGGCACGGCCGGACCTCAACCAGGGTGGCACCGCGGACCGTGCTTGATGCACCTCCGTCCCTCGATTGGGACGGGGGTTTTTCGTTTTTCGGGTGTTTCACCGTCCAACGCTGCATTCGGGCCGCACGACGCCGGCATCGTACACGGAGATCGGTCATGGTTCACACCGCCACGCCTCGCCGTCGCACCAGCCGTCGGGGGGAGTTGACTCCCTCTCTGATGGAGGTGCAGGCGCTCGTGGAGCGCGGGGATTCGAGCATTCACACCATACCCGTTTACCGGGAGATCATGGCGGATCTCGAGACTCCAGTCTCTGCCTACCTCAAGGTCTGCGGCCAAGGCCGGGGCTTCCTGCTTGAGAGCGTGGAAGGTGGCGAGCGCCTGGCGCGCTACTCCTTCATCGGGGCCGACCCGCTGATGGTCTTGACGCTGGCCGACGGTACCGCGACGATCGAGCGGAGGACGGGAACACGCCATGATCGATACAGCGATCCGCTCGTTGCCCTCGGTGATCTTCTCGCTCCCTATCAGGGTGCGACGCTGTCAGGGCTGCCGCGATTCGTCGGCGGGGCCGTGGGCTACCTTGGCTACGAGGCAGTCCGCTCCTTCGAGCCCCGCGTGGCTCCGGCGGCCGGGCCGGGGCTCGGTCTCCCGGACGGCCGGTTTCTGGTGGTGGACTCGCTGCTCGTCTTCGACCACCTCGCTCGCACGATCAAGGCGGTTAGTCACGTCCACCTCGACAGCGGCGAGTCCCTCGATGCGCCGTATGCGGCGGCGGCGGCACGGGTCGACGCCCTCGTCGCTCAGCTCCGCCGTCCGACCCCGCCACTTCCGATGGGGGCGACGCCAGTTGAAACCACTCCGGCCGAGCGCCAGCGGCCAAACACCACTCCGGAGCGCTACCACGCGATGGTGGAGCGAGCGAAGGAGTACATCGCAGCTGGGGACGTCATCCAGGTGGTCCTGTCTCAACGGGTCGACCTGCCAACGCCGGCTCATCCCTTCACCATCTACCGGGCGCTCCGAACGGTCAATCCTTCGCCCTACATGTTTTATCTGGAGTTTTTGGACCATCAGATCGTCGGTGCTTCTCCGGAACTGCTGGTTCGGTTAGAGGATCGGACGATCACCAACCACCCCATCGCGGGCACCCGTCCTCGCGGCCAGACGCCGGAGGCGGATGCTGCGCTCGCCGCTGAGTTGGCCGCCGACGAGAAGGAGCGGGCGGAGCACATCATGCTCGTGGATCTGGGCCGCAACGATGTGGGCCGGGTCGCAAAGCCAGGATCGGTGCGCGTCCCACAGTTAATGGAGGTCGAGAAGTACTCACACGTGATGCACCTTGTCAGCCACGTCGAGGGTGAGCTGGAGGACGAACTGAGCGGGCTTGATGCCCTTCGGTCCTGCTTCCCGGCCGGTACCGTCTCCGGGGCGCCCAAGGTGAGGGCGATGGAGATCATCGCCGAGTTGGAAACAGACCGGCGGGGCGCCTACTCTGGAGCTGTCGGCTACGTGGACTTCGCCGGTGGGATGGACACCGCGATCGCGCTCCGGACGCTGGTCGTCAAGGACGGCGTTGCGTCCATGCAGGCTGGCGGGGGGATCGTGGCTGACAGCACCCCCGAAGGGGAGTACGCCGAGAGCTACCACAAGATGCGGGCGCTTCTCCGTGCCATCGAGTTGGCAGAGGATCTCGAGGCGGCCGAGTACGACTTGGCCGAGGCGACCGATGGGCACCCGGGACGTAATGTCGCTAAAGGGGGTGAAAGGTGATCTTCCTGCTTGATAACTACGACTCATTCACCTTCAATCTCTACCAAGCGCTGCGTGAGCTGGGCGCTGAGGTCGAGGTCGCTCGCAACGATCAGATCACC
>JALYMD010000187.1 GCA_030773875.1 Chloroflexota bacterium
GCACCCACGGCTACGACGTGGACGACTACGCCCGGCTCAACCCTGAACTCGACGGCGAACCCGCCTTTGCCGCCTTCGTCGCCGCCCTCCGGGACGCCGGTATGGGCCTGGTCGCCGACTTCGTCCCCAACCACATGGGCATTGGCCTTGGCTCCAACGCCTGGTGGACCGACGTCCTGGAGAACGGCGAAAACTCCCCCTACGCCGCCCATTTCGACATCGACTGGTGCCCGCTCAAGCCCGATTTGCACGGCAAGGTGCTGCTGCCGATCCTCGGCGACCACTACGGGGTCGTGCTCGAAAGCGGGGAACTGAACCTCCGCTTCGACCCGGAGGCCGGCACCTTCACCCTCCACTACTGGGAAACCCCGCTCCCCATCGCCCCGCCCACCTACCCGTCGATCCTCCGCCTCTGCCTGGATGCCCTGACCGCCGCCCTGCCGCCGGACGACCTCGATCTCCTGGAGCTGCAGAGCATCATCACCGCCCTCGACCGCCTCCCGGCGGGGAATGAGCGGACCCCGGAGCTGATCGCCGAGCGCCAGCGCGAACAGATCGTCGCCAAGCGCCGCATCGCGGAGCTCGTGCGTCGCTCCGAGCCAATCCGCTCCGCCATCGAGGACGCCGTCGCCGAGCTAAATGGAACCCCCGGCGACCCTGCCACCTTCGATGGGCTGGACCGCCTCCTGGAAGCCCAGGCCTACCGGCTGGCCTTCTGGCGCGTCGCCGCGGAAGAGATCAACTACCGCCGCTTCTTCGCCATCAACGAGCTGGCAGCCGTTCGCCAGGAGGAGCCCGACGTCTTCGCGGCGGCCCACGCGCTACTGCTGCGCCTGATCGGCGACGGCGCCATCACCGGCGTCCGAATCGACCATCCCGATGGCCTCTGGGACCCCGCCGGCTACGTCCGCCGCCTGCAGGAGGAGGTCGTCCTGGAGCGGACCCGACGTGCCATCGAAGGGATCGAGGATGCCGACGGGGCCGAACTGCCCACGTGGGATGCCCTCCGCCCGGCCCTGCTCGCACGGCTCCGCGAGGAGCAGGCAGCCGGCAAGGCCGCCGAGCCGCTGCGGACCTTGTATCTCGTGGTCGAAAAGATCCTGGAGCACCGGGAAGAGCTGCCGTCCGGCTGGGCCGTCCACGGCACCACGGGCTACGAGTTCGCCAACGCGGCCACCGGCCTCTTCGTGGACCCCGCCAACCGCAAGGCGTTTGACGACCTCTACGCCCGCTACATTGGCACGAAGACCAACTTCGCCGACATGGTCTACGCCTGCAAGCACCTCATCATGCGCGTTGCCCTCGCCAGCGAGGTCGCCGTCCTCGCCAACGCGCTGGACTGCATCGCCGAGCGGAACCGCCGCTCCCGCGACTTCACCCTCAACAACCTCCGGGACGCCCTGCGCGAGGTGATTGCCTGCTTCCCCGTCTACCGCACCTACCTCGTCTGCGAGGACGGCACGGTCGAGGAGCGGGACCGCAAGGTGATCGAGGCGGCCGTCGCCCTCGCCAAGCGCTGCAGCCCGGCCACCGACGCCTCCGTCTTCGACTTCCTCCAGGACGTCCTCCTGATGCGCGCCGGCGACGCAACCGAGGAAGGCCGCGCCGAGCAGTGCCGCTTCGGGATGAAGTTCCAGCAACTCACCGGTCCGGTCATGGCCAAGGGCCTGGAAGACACCGCCTTCTACCGCTACAACCGCCTCACCTCCCTCAACGAGGTCGGCGGCGATCCCACCCAGTTCGGTTTCACGGTCGCCGCCTTCCACCGCCAGAGCGCCGACCGCCGCAAGCGCTGGCCGCACGCCCTCCTCGCCAGCTCCACCCACGACACCAAGCGCAGCGAGGACGTCCGCGCGCGGATCGACGTCCTCTCCGAGCTGCCGCGCGAGTGGCGCGCCGCAATCAACCGCTGGACCCGCCTCAACCGCCGCCACAAGACCAAGGTGGAGGGCGTCCCGGCGCCCGATCGCAACGACGAGTACGTCCTCTACCAGACGCTGCTCGGCGCCTGGCCGTTCGACCAGGAACTCTCGGACCCCGCCGCTTACCCCGCCTTCGTGGACCGCATGGAGGCGTTCCTGCTCAAATCGATCCGCGAGGCGCAGGTTCACACCAGTTGGGTCAACCCCAACATGGGCTACGACGAGGCCACCAGCCGCTTCGTCTGCGCCGTGCTCGACAACAGCGGCCCGACCCCCTTCCTGGAGGACATCTCCGCCCTCCGTCGCCGCGTCGCCCACGCCGGCGCGTTCAACGCGCTCGGCCAGCACCTCCTCAAGCTCACCGCCCCCGGTGTCCCGGACATCTATCAGGGCACCGAGCTTTGGGACCTTAGCCTCGTGGACCCGGACAACCGCCGCCCTGTCGACTACGACCGCCGTCTCGCCCTGCTCCGCGACCTCACCACCCGCCAGGACGCGCCTGCCCTCCCCGCTGAGCTCGTCGATGCCCTGGACGACGGCCGGATCAAGCTGTTCGTCACCCTGCGCGTACTCGCCCTGCGGGCCGCCCACCCGGACCTCTTCGCGACCGGCGACTACGTGCCGCTGGAGACCAGCGGCCCCAAGCAAGACCACGTCGCGGCCTTCGCCCGCCGCGCCGGAGACCGGGAGATCCTGGTCGTCGTGCCCCGCCTCATCGCCGGGCTTATCCGGGGCGAGCCCGTCCCGCCGGTCGGCGACGCCCTCTGGGCCGGCACCTCGCTGACCATTCCCGGCGCCGACGGCGACCAGGTGTACCGCAACCTCTTCACCGGGGAGACGCTCCACCCGACCGCCGGCTCGCGCGGCGGGGAGATGCCCTTGGCCGAAGCCCTAGCCACTTTCCCGGTGGCCGTGCTCGAACGTCTCCCTGCGTCCCCCGCTGAGGGCACAGACCCGTCATCATCGTCGTAGGTCAACGATTCGCCGCAGCAACACGTAC
>JALYMD010000188.1 GCA_030773875.1 Chloroflexota bacterium
CTCCACGGGCAGTTACGGCATTCTCAACGTCGACTCTACCACCGGCACCTGGATCCTTTCCGATTGGTACCCGATCCTGACCGGCCACGAGCCCGACGCCGGCTGGCGCCTGGACCCGCCGACGACATTCGGCGACCCGACCTTCGGTGATGCCGCGCTCTACCAGGTTGCCCTTACCCTTCCCGCCGAGCTTCAGGTCGTCACCTCCGGGAGCGGTGTCGGGGAGGTCACCGAAGGGGGGAATGTGACCCGGCGCTACGTCGCAGGGCCAGCCCGGGACTTCGCGCTGGTGGTTGACGCCGATTACGCGGCGATCAGCCAGGAGGTGGACGGCGTCACGGTCACCTCCTACGCCAACCCCGGGGCGGAGGCGGGGGCCGCGAGCGCGCTGGAGATCGCGGCGAGCGCGCTGAAGGTCTACAGCGCCCGGTTCGGCGCTTACCCATTCGCGGATCTCGATCTGGTGGATGCGGCGCTCGCGGGAGCGTTGGGAGTAGCGTGGACGGGAATTATCTTCCTAGATGGCCCGAGCCTCTACGGCGGGATGGCGGCGGAGAATCCGGACGGGTTCGCGTTTGTCGTCGCGCACGAGGTTGGCCACCAGTGGTGGGGCGTTAGCGTTGGCGCGAACTCCAACGACCACACGTTCATGGTCGAGGGGTTGACCACGTACACGGCGCTCGTCTGGGCCGAGGAGGCACGGGGCGGCGAGACGGCCGACCAGTTGCTCGCGCGCGGGGTGGCTGGCCCCTACCGGCAGAGCCTGGAGGAGCGCGGGGACCAGGTGGCCGACCTCCCGATCCGAGACGGCCAGGAGAATCGGGGGCCGATCTTCTACGGAAAGGCGGCGTTGGGATTCCTGGCGATCCGGGAGCGGATCGGGGATGCGGCCTTCTTCACCGCGCTGGACAGCTATGCGCGGGACTATGCCTACCGCATTGCCGAGCCCGCGGATCTGCTCGCCGCCTTTGAGGACGCCTCAGGGGAAGATTTGGAGACCCTCTGGCGCTACTGGTTCGAGACGGCGGAAACGACCGTCGAGGATGTAGACGCACTGCTGGAGCAGGCAGCGGCGTAGCCGGGTGACCCACACAACTGCCCCTCACAAGCCCCCGACGAAGGTTGCCTCGGGGCGCTAGTTGGAGGCTTAGCGCCGGCTGCGTCGCCCCTACGGATGGCGTTTTCTCCCGCCGGATGCCGGTTACGCACCATCCCTGGGCTTGTAGCCCCCGTAGACGGCGTGACCAGCGGAGACCCACCAGGCATCGACGTCTGTATACCCGACCTCCTCCAGCCAGCGGAGTTGCTGCGGGAGGGGGGAGGGTTTGTCTCCTGGATCCGGGTGGTCAAAGATGTTCCAACGCGCTTCGATGAAGAAGTCGTGGGCACGGAGGTCGCCGTACAGGGCCAACGACTGGCGCCGTACCGCGTCCTCCCAGGCGCGAGCCATGTGGAGCCGGCCCGGCTCGGAGGTCGGGTCCAGGATGTCGGCGATCAGGAGTGCGCCGCCGGGCTCCAGGCGGTCGAACAAGCGGGAGAAGAGGTTCCGCTTGGCCGGACCATCCATGTGGTGGATCACGAGGCTGCTGAGGAAGCAGCGGACCGGGCTGGCGACGACATCCGGCCAGTCCGGATCTTCCAAGCGGAACAACCGCAGCTCGACCTGGTCCCCAAACGGGGCGAGACGATTCGCCGTCTCTCGGAGCATCGTCGGCGAGCCGTCCAGCCCGATCACGTGGGCGGCCGGGAAGCGGTGCAGCAAGGCCGCGCTGAGCCAGCCAGCACCGGTTCCGATCTCGACGGCCCGGAACGCCTCGTCCGGCGTGGCCGGAACGAGATCGAGCAGGACCCGCTCGATTTCGTCCCGGCGGGGAATCATGGCGGCCCCCAACGCGATAAAGGCCGCGGAGTCCTCTTCCTGCCACGCCGGTTCCTGGTTCCGCGAGGCGCCGTCCCCTTCTTCCATCGACATGGCAGTTCGACTCCTTTCCAAGCCGATGTTTGCGTGCTGGAACGGTGCAGAATCTGGTCGCTTCCACCCGGCCGCCCATCTCGCCCATCGAGTCTAGCAGGGATAGAATTGATACGATATGGTGAGACCTCTTGACATCGGATGCAGCGAATTCTATACTGGTTTCCATAAGAGAGCGGTGAGCCTACAGCAGCCGCTCACAGGTTCTGGCCTCGTTTGAGGTGAGGCAAGGAGGGTGTTCACGATGGTCAATCGGTTCCCCGCGACGGAAGAGTTTGTCAGCCTGCGAGACGCGATGGACCGGCTGATGGCCGAGAGCTTCGTCGGTGGGCCGTTCCGGAGCCTGTGGTCGGCGGGCGGCACTGGAAACAGCGCGACGAGGATGCCGCTCCCGCTCGACGTGTACGCGACGTCGGACGAGGTGGTGATCATCGCCGCGGCACCGGGGATGCGGCCGGAGGACCTTGAGGTCACGATCAACCAGGGCACGGTGACTCTGAGCGGGCAGATGCGGGACGCCGCGTCGGCCGAGGAGGCCAAGGGGGCGTCCTGGTACCTGCACGAGCTGCCGCATGGCACCTTCCGGCGCTCGGTGACGCTGCCGATCGAGGTGGACGGGGCGCAGGCCGAGGCGACCTTCGAGCATGGCGTGCTCCGGCTGCGGCTGCCGAAGGCGGAGCAGGCGAAGCCG
>JALYMD010000189.1 GCA_030773875.1 Chloroflexota bacterium
CCGGAAGGGCAGGTGGCCGTCGCGGACGTGCTCACCCTTGAGAACGTCGCGGATGGAACTACCGCCGTGTTCGTGTTCGTCCCGATGTCGAGTGGCGGGGATGGCGATGGCGAAACTGGCGGCGGCGAAACTGGCGGCGGCGGAACTGATGGTGGCGAAACTGGTGGTGGCGGCACTCCTGACGGAGAGCCTGGCAATGGAACTGGTGGAGATGGATCCGGGGTGGGGAATGAAGAGCCGAGCGACCTGCCCACGGACACTACGGAGCCAGGTGATGATCTTGATACCGGTCCAGATGCTCCGGACACCGATACGGCAGTGGTGGGATCAGGTGACGACCTCGAGAGTGGGGTGGAGGACTCCAGCAGCGTGAGCGGTGCGACTACCCCCGGGGGCCTCGTTTCCGTCGCCGGTTTACCCAGCACCGGAGCCGGCCCGGACAGTAGCGCCCGCATGACGCTCGCGGCGATCCTGCTGGCAGGGCTATCGATCCTGCTGCTTGGAGTTCGGGCCTCGTTGCGGTGTCAAGCGGACCAGAATCGTTAGGGCCATGTCGCTCCCTGGTTGATCTTTGACCGGGGAGCGACCGAATGGCAGCGAGTCGCGCCGTCTCGGCTCTAGAGGATGATGCGGCGGGAGGGGTGACGCATGGACCGGAGGCGCATCATCGAGGAGGATGGGGTCGTCGCTGTCGTTCGCCTTGACGACCTGTCTGAGGCAGTGGCGATTGCCAAGGCACTGCTTGATGGGGGCGTCCGTGCGGTCGAGTTCACGTTTACCAACCG
Organism: Chloroflexota bacterium; assembly: GCA_030773875.1. The sequence goes on from JALYMD010000189.1 coordinate 786, forward strand.
ACGCGCAGCCGAAGCCATCAGTATGGTGAGGGATGCCGTTGGGGATGCAGGGTTCATTGGGGCGGGCACTGTGCTGGATCCTGAGACGGCCCGGGTGGCGATTCTCGCTGGGGCAGAGTATGTCGTGACGCCATCGTTCAAAGACGAGACGGTTCAGCTCTGCAACCGGTACGGAACTCCCACGGTGATCGGTGCCTTGACACCCACAGAGATCCTTACCGCTTGGGAATCGGGAGCCAGTTACGTGAAGGTCCACCCCGCGAGCCTAGGTGGTCCCAAGTACTTCAAGGATGTGCTCGGCCCGATGCCCCAGGTCAAGCTCGTTCCCTCCGGCGGCGTGACGTTCGACAATGTGGCAGAGTTTGTCCGCTCTGGAGCTGTGGCTGTCGCGCTAGGCAGTAACCTGGTGGATGCCAAGACCGTGGGCGCGGGGGATTGGAGGGCGATCACGGAGCGAGCCCGGACGCTGCGTGGGCTTGTCCAGACGGCGCGTGAGAGGTGAGGGAGACGCTCCACGAGGCGTCTTGGAACCAGATTGGTCGCCTCGCGCAGGGTGGCTCGTTGGTCTGGAAAGAGCGGCTGTGGCCCGTCTGGATGTTCACAGCACCATGCCTCCCTCATGCATGCCGCCCACCGATGCTCGCCCCCCATTGAGGACCATCCTCCGCCGGATGCAGCGAGATCGAGGACCCTCCTGCGTTGCCTTGCGCCGCTGCGCGTAGCCGGCCGGGATGCTCTCCGGTAGCGAGATTCAGTCGGGCCGCATGAGGAGAGCCCCCCGCGAGATGCTCCGCGCCAGGCCGATCCGCGCCGCTAAGCGGAGACGCTTCCCTCATTGCATTCCCACGTACCAGCCGAGGCCCGGCAGTCACCCCCGCCGGGACCATTCGGCCTGTCGTCCCGGGGCCACTGGTAGGAGTCGCGCCCTCAATCGCGACCGATCACCTGACCGCGCACCCTGCTCCGGAAGCCCACCTGGGAGCGCCTCGATGTCGTCGGCGTCGTCTCCTGCAAGTCATGCTTGTCCGCGCTGGCAGGGAGCACGCCGTCATGTCGTAGCGTCCGCAAAGTGCGCGCTACGCCATGACCAGCCGGATCGGGATACGCTGCTGATTGAGGGACCGGCCGACGATGGCCTGTGCGAATGGGGAAGATTCCGGGTCCGAGACGAGATTCAGGCGATCGGTGTCCCATCCAGAGCGAGCAGCGACTCCCCGTGCGCGACGGCCAATTCCGCGTCTAACTGCCCGGGGACCACCGCACGTACGACGCCGTTCGCGTCGATGAACAGATGGGTCGGCACGTTCCAGAGGTCGTAGGCCGGCGCGATGAGGCCGCGCTGGGGGATGTTGACAACGGGGTAGGACGCCCCGTTCTTGCGCGCGTATTCGGCTGCAACTTCAAGGGATTCGTCGATGCTGACCGCCATCAGGACGACCCCCTGAGGGGCAAGTTTCTGGTATGCCCGCTCCAGGTCGGGCATCTCCGCTCGACAGGGAGGGCACCACGACCCCCAGAAGTTCACCCAAACCGGCTGACCCCGGAAGTCCGAGAGCCAGACCGGATTGCCCGCCTCATCAAGAGACATGAAGTCGGGTGCCACCTCGCCGACCTTTGGCAGGTGACGCTGATTCACCCCTCCGCGACCGATCTGGTCGAACCCTGCCCGCCCCCCGACGAACCAGGCTGCAAGGACAATCGCGAGGGCCACCCCAAGAGCTGGCATTGCTTGGGCGAGCCGATTCCTCCGCCTGTCAGCTATTGGCTCAGGGCGCGTCGGCGGAAGGTTGGAAGGGGTTGCGTCCGAGGTCACCATCACCGTGTCCGCGTTCTAGACGCCGCCATAAGCATGTAGACCGCCGAAGAAGTAGTTCCCGTAGTAGGTGAAGATCACGGCGCCAAAGCCGATGAGGAGGATGATCGCGCTACGGGTGCCTCTCCAGCCGCGAAGGGAGCGCGTGTGTAGGTAGACGGCGTAGATGAGCCAGAGAAAGAGCGCCGAGGTCTCCTTGGGGTCCCACTGCCAGTAGGTGCCCCAGGCTTGATAGGCCCAGACGGAGCCGAGGATTAACACTCCGGCCATCAGCGGAAAGCCAATCGTGACCGCCCGGTAGCCAATGTCGTCCAGCATCTCGGGGCTGGGTAGCCAAGCGACTCGCCGGTTGTTCGCGATCAGGAAGAGTACCGCTGCCGCAAACGAGACCGCGAAGCTCGCGTAAGCAAAGATGGCCATCGAGACATGGGCGGTCATCAGCGGTTGATTCTGCAGCGCTGGGATGAGCGGATTCACTTCGCGGAGCCTGACCGGCAGCGACCAGACGTAGATGGCCATGCCTAGGGCGACCGGGAGCACGACCGCGCCGAGTTGTTTAGCCCGGTAGGTGCGCTCGAACAGGACGTACATCAAGGCGAGTGCAAACACAAAGATGAGCGAGAACTCGTACATGTTGGACGGGGCACTTTTGGAGACCAACGTCCGGAACAGGATCGCCAGTCCCTGAAAAAAGACCGCGAACCAGGTCAACATCGTGCCGAAGCGCCCAAGGCCGACCGGGCTGAGGCCAAATTCAGTGCTCCGGGTCGCCATAGTCGTTCCAGCCGTTGTCGCAAGCTGGGCTTGCCGGACCCGGACCCGGCCCAACGCGTAGAGCAGGTAGCAGATCGCAGCGCCTGCGAGCGCAATCGAGGCCGCGGTGAAGCTGTAAAACGAGAGCTTGACGAGTCCTTCCATCGGCTACCGTCCCCTCTTGGCGCCCCGCCCGATTACGAGGCAGCGTCCTGTTTCGCTTAGCTTCCGGGATCGCCCGGTGCATCAAACTGCCGGTCTTGGCTTCCCCGACGTGTGAGGCGGCATGGAAGACGTCGGGTTGGCCACGCCGTCTGGGGCAGCGATGACCCGGGCGATGTTCAGCCGCTCCTCAATCTCGTCGACCAAGCGCTCGAAGTCTCGCTTGCCACTCCAGTCGCGCCGGGCGAGTGGGGCCAAATGGGCGAGGCTCCCGCCGTCGATAGGAGCCACAATGCCTCGCACGCGGCGGTGCGGGAAGTAGAACGTAGCCGCGAGGCCACCGACCAGGAATATCGCCGCGACGACGAAAATCGGGATGCCCGGGTTGCGCCCGACCTGGAGCAGCGTAAACCGTCCCTCCCGCACGAATGTCACCCTGATGTCCCCGAGGGCGACTGCCTGCCCCTGATCGATGACGGCTGACGGTGCCTGTTCGCTGCCGCCCATGCCGGACCGGCGCGCCTGGACGTAGAGCTGCCCGCTCGTGAGCTTCAGGTTGTCTTCTTCAGGAGCGTTGTAGCGGTCCTCGTCCGGGCCAATGAGGTTCAGGGTGACATCGGTGCCGGGCACCTGGAGCAGCCCGGCCGGCGCGTCCGCGTTCAGCGCCGAGCGGTACAAGCCCATCTCCACAGGGCCATCAAAGAGGAGCGCACCTGTGGCATCGGTGACTTGGATCGTGGCCGTTTGGCCAAAGCTTGTCTGGTAGAGGACGACGCTCCCGTACGTCATTGGGTTATTAACCGTTACCGCCTCTGCCTTCACGGGGGCACCGTCTTTCAACAGGACCAGGTCGCTGGTGAAACGCTTGGCGACGCCGTTCTCGTTGTACTCGTCCGTAAAACGATCAAGTCGAACACTCAAGCCGGTGCCGTGGCCGATCGAGCGCGTTTCTCCAACAGGCACGATGAACTCGGTCTCCCGAAACCCATACTTGGCACCGACGATTCCACCGACAAGGATGAGGATCAAGGCGAAGTGGAACGGGAATGTTCCCAGCTTGGCGTAGCGGTGCTTGTCGGCGTAGAGATGAATCTCCTCGCCTCGACGTTGGGTCAGCAGCCGATATCCGCGATCCTGAAACACCGTGCGAAGCTGATTCAGGAGTTCTTCCGCGCTATGCCCTGCAGGGAATCGCACGGAGGGCTCGGCTGCACGGAGGAAGCCGTGCGTTGTGGTGATGGTCGGATGGGCGATGGCTCGCCAGATTCCGGGTGCCCGGTTGAGCATCCCGCCAATGGCGATAGCGACGGAGATCAGGCCTAGGGTCGCCATGAAGAGCAGGGAGTGGAAGACATCCCAGGCGTACCAGCGGCGAACGAGCGGCTCCGTTACCGGTGCCAGATCGGCTAGTTGCCGCGGGACCGAACTGCCCCGAAGGGTGCCGATCAGCACCAGGAGGGCCAGGAAGGCGATTTCGTAGACCGCCGCCCGCACCGAGCAAAAGAAGCGCCAGATGCGATCGACCGTCACCTCGAGGATCGGTCGGCTGGTCGATCGCTCCGGCGCGATTAGCTCGGCCATGGGCGCCAACCCCTTGGGACGGGCTTCACAGGCTCGGCTCCCATGGTGTCCAGGGGGCGAGGGCGACCAACCTCGTGAAGAGCCCCTGATAGATGCCGAGCAGCATGATCGCGCCCATGCCCAGCATGACCGCCCCACTAAGGCTCGAGACCATGTGCAATTGCCGGTTGATGCGACGGATGACGGCGGGCGCCGAGCCAAAAGCCGCCGCGAGGAGAAATGGCACGCTCATTCCAGCGGCATAGAGTGCGAGGAGCAGTGTGGACTGAAGAGGATTCCCCTGGACCGCAGCCATGGTCAAAATCGCCCCGAGGATGGGACCGACGCAAGGGGACCAGCCGGCGCCAAAGCCGACGCCAACGAAAAAGGAGGAAGCGACGCGGCCGCTCGGGAGCCGGGTCGTGAGGGGACGTCGCTCGTGATCGAGAAAAGGGACGGTGATCAGGCGGAGTTGGTGCAGGCCGAGCAGAATCAGGAGGGCGCCGCCGACGCGCACCAGCCAGAATCGGTATCCGGCGACGAAGGACGCAGAAGCGGCGAGTGTCCCGGCGGCTCCAAGGGCAAGGCCAAGCAGCACGAACACGACCGAGAAGCCCGCGACGTAGGCGACGGCGTTACCCATCACGCGACGCCTGCCCGGTTCGCTCGTCTCGTCGACTGAGACGCCGGCCAAGTGGGCGAGGTAGACGGGCACCAACGGCAAGACGCAGGGGGAGGAGAACGAGAGCACTCCCGCGGCGAAAGCTGCCACCATCGATACATCTGTGCCCATGCTCGAAACCTACCACCGGGCGAAGTTCTATGTCAATTTGCGGCTCCAGGGGCGTGGAATGGGTGCCCAATGCGCCGCCTGCGGTGGTACAATAGTGGACATAAAATGAGCATTCGAAAGGTGACGGAGCAGCATGTCCGTTCCGCTTAATGAACGGCTCTACCGGACAGAAGCCGTAGTCCTCAGCCGCATGGATTACGGGGAGGCGGCTCGGATTCTCACGGTCTATACGCCACATCGTGGGAAGCTGCGAGTCATCGCAAAGGGGGTCCGTCGCCCGAACAGCCGACTTGGCCCGCATCTGGAGTATTTCACCCGCTGTCAGTTGATGCTTGCGCGAGGACGCGAACTGGACACGGTGACCGGCGCGGAGACCCTTGACCACCACCGCCGGCTGCGGACGGACCTCGATGCGTACGGCCACGCGTCCCACATGGTGGAACTACTGCTTCGATTGACGGAGGACCGCGAAGAGAACGAGGCCGCCTACTCATTGCTCACCGCTTCTCTACGGCTGCTCGATGACGGGGTGGACGCCTTCGCGGTGACGCGTCATTTCGAGTTGGCGCTGCTCGGGCTGCTCGGCTACAAGCCGGAGCTGTACTGCTGCGTCGCGTGTGCCGTAGATCTGACGGCTGTCCCGAACGCGTTGAGCAACCGGCAGGGCGGCTTGCTCTGTCCGCTCTGCCGGGGCACGGATGGCTCCTCCTTCCCGCTTTCGGTCAATGCCCAGAAGTATCTCCGCACCCTCGATCGGCATGGCCTCGGCGCCGCTGCCAAGCTGCGGCTTGACGCGGACCTTCGCAATGAACTTGAAGGGGCTGTCGGCGGCTATCTCCGGCACCTGGCGGAGCGTGACCTGGTCAGTCTGAAGGTGTGGCATAGCCTCGCCCAGGGCGGTCAGCCCCAAGCCTGATTGCCGCGCCATCCGCCGCTCACACGGACGGCCAATCTCAGTAGCGGTACCGCTCATGAGCCCTGCGAGTCTCCTCGCGGGGCTCATGATGGAGGAACAGCCGCACCCGGCGCGGCGTCCTCCGCCGATGGGGGTTCATGACCTTCTGAACCAGACATCTGTGCCGAGCCTGCCTTTGGCGGGAGGGCAGTTCGTTCCTGTGCTGAAAGGGGAACGGATTCAAGCAGATCGGGGCGGTATTGGGCGGTCCGCACGATCGCTTGCTGGCGGCGCCAGGCCGCGATGTTGGCGTGGTGACCGCTAAGAAGCACCTCGGGCACCGCGAGGCCACGAAAGATCGAGGGGCGTGTGTAGTGGGGGTATTCAAGTAGCCCTTCGCC
>JALYMD010000190.1 GCA_030773875.1 Chloroflexota bacterium
ATCACGGCGCCGATCTTCGCGGTCGCCTTGGGCCTGATGTTGGTCTTCGGCTATAAGCTGAGTCTTCTCCCGATTAGCGGGTACGGTGGTCCCATCTGGACGCTTGATGGACTCCGCAGTGTGGCCCTGCCCGCTATCACACTTGCTGTGGGTTCCGTCGCCATCATGGCCCGGTTGACGCGGTCCGCGATGCTCGAGGTCTTGAATCAAGATTATGTTCGGGTCGCACGCGCCAAGGGGTTGCGGGAGTCGATCGTGCTCCTGCGCCACGGGCTGAAGAACGCGATGTTGCCAATCACGACCGTCATTGGGCTGCAGGTAGCATACCTGTTGAGCGGTGCGGTAGTGACGGAGACCGTCTTTGCCTGGCCAGGGGTTGGGCGCCTTGCTGTCTACGCGATCGAGGCGCGCGACTTCCCGCTCGTGCAGGGTACCGTTCTCATCATCTCGGTTGTGTTCGTGCTAGTGAATCTCGCCGTCGACATTGGGTACGCGTTCATGGATCCGCGTATTCATTACGATTGAAAGGCGGAGGCTCATGAGCGAGCGTGTCGAACAGCCAGGGCGCCGCTTCACCGCTCTAGCACCCGCTGCGAGACGGTCGAAAAGGACGGAAGCGCCGAGGTCGGTGCGTCGAGGGTTGCTCCAGCGGTTCCTGCGGAATCGTCCGGGTGTCCTCGGGTTGGCGGTTATCGTGCTCCTCATCCTGTTAGCCGTCTTCGCCCCGGTCGTCGCGCCCTATCACTGGAAGACCCAAGACATCGTGAACCGATTCGAGGGGCCGTCGACAGCCCATCTGTTTGGCACCGATGAGCTTGGGCGCGACATCTTCAGTCGGTTGCTCTATGGCGCACGCTACTCGCTCACGATCGGAATTGCGGCTGTCGCGGCGAGCTTTAGTATCGGCACCCTGCTCGGGATCATCGCCGGGTTCTATCATCGGTTCGACACCTTGGTCATGCGCCTGATCGACGTGATGATGGCATTTCCTGGGATCTTGCTGGCAATTGCCATCGTCGCGGCACTGGGACCCGGCATCCTCAACACGATCATTGCCATCGGTCTCAACGAGATCCCAGGGTTTGCGCGCCTTACTCGGTCGATGGTGCTCACGCTGCGCGAACGCGAGTTCGTCGTCGCAGCGCGGGTCGTGGGGGCGAGCGACGCGGAGATCGTGCGGCGCCATGTCTTGGTCAACCTGATGTCGCCGATTGTTGTGTTCGCGTCGCTGCGTGTCTCCACGGCCATTCTCGTCGGCGCAACGCTCAGCTTTCTCGGCCTCGGAATCCAGCCACCGATCCCAGAGTGGGGCGCAATGGTCAGTACCGCGCGGCAGTACATTGCGACGGCACCGCATACCTTCGTGTACCCGACGCTTGCCATCTTTGTTACCGTGGTGGCGTTCAATCTCCTCGGCGACGCCCTGCGCGACACGCTTGACCCCACGGTGCGCGATTAGAAGAACAACGTCATCAGTGGCAGACTGATCGCGGGGTGAGGCGTTTCAGCCTGGAAAGTGTTCTCACTGCTTTTAGCTAAGCGGGGCGATTCGACTTGCCTAGTGTCGAGGTTAGACTGAGCAATGCGCGTCGGTCCTGCCAGGCTCGTCCACGCGTCCGTTGTGGCGGTGCTGCGCGCCGCCCCGTCACTCACCACCCGTCACCCATCACCCGTCACCCACAAGGAGCCGAGCCGCGATGGCCATCCTCGACCTAATTGAGCACCCGAACGAGTACGCCAACGAGATCGTTCACCGCGTTCCCGAGGATGGCTCCGGCGAGTTCCGGCTCGGCTCACAGCTCGTGGTGCGCGAAGGCCAGCGCGCAGTCTTCTTCCGGGACGGCAAGGCGCTCGATGTCTTCGGCCCCGGCCGCCACACCATCTCCACCAACAACATCCCGCTCCTCACCGGGCTGATCGGCCTCCCCTTCGGCGGCCGATGCCCCTTCACCGCCGAGGTTTACTTCGTCTCCATGCGAGAGTTCACGGACATGAAGTGGGGCTCGCCACAGCCCCTCGTCTTCCGCGACAGTGAACTGGGGATGGTCCGCCTCCGCGCCTTCGGCACCTACTCCATGCGGGTCGCCGCCCCCCAGCTCTTCGTCGGCACCATCGTCGGCACCCGCGGCGCCTACACGACGGGCGCCATCGATGACTTCCTCAAAAGCATCGTCATCAACGAGTTCAACGATCTGCTCGGTGCCGTCCAGACCTCCATCCTGGACATCCAAGGGATGACCCGGGAGATCGCCGATACCGCCCGCAATGCTCTCGGCGATGACTTCCAGCGTCTTGGCCTGGAGCTAACCTCGTTCCAGATCTCCGCCATCACCCCGCCGGAGGAAGTCCAGCGGCGGATCGACGAACGATCGGGCATGGCCGCCCTTGGCGACATGCGCACCTACACCCAGTTCCGCACTGCCCAGGCGATCGGTGACGCCGCCAACAACCCTGGCACCGGAGGGGATGTCGCATCCACCGGTGTCGGCCTCGGCGCCGGCCTGGGCATGGGTCAGGCAATGGCTCAGTCAATGCGGGATGCCTTCTCCGGGCCGCAGCACCAGCCCCAAAGTGCCTCACCGGCGCCCGCCGCGCCCACCACCATCACCTGCCCGAACTGCCAGGCCGCCATTGCGGCGGGCTCCAAGTTCTGCCCGAACTGTGGCACTCAGTTCCAGGCCGCCCCCGTCACCTGCCCCAAGTGCGGCACCCAGAACGCTCCGGGTTCCAAGTTCTGCACCAACTGCGGCAATGCCCTCACGGGGTAGACCGACCTC
>JALYMD010000191.1 GCA_030773875.1 Chloroflexota bacterium
TGTGCGGTCGCCTGTTGCGCACGGTCCTCAGCCACACCGTCGCCGTCCTCCTCAACGTCCAACGCGGCAACGAGCCGCTCCAACTCGTCCTCCTCCTCGACTGACCCCGAAATCTGCACACGGGGTAAACTAGGTATAGGATATCTTTAGAAGACCCAATAAGTTGACTGCGGGAACGTCCTGAGCGACACATGTTCGCGCTGGTCGACGAACATGGGCCGGTTGTGGTCGTAGGGGCGAGTGCGATGACCAGTGTCGCCGACGAGCAGAGGTCGTCTCGGTTCCAGGCGTCCGACGCGCTCTTTCGTGCCCTCTTCGAGCAGTCCCCCCTCAGTGTTCAGATCCTCTCGCAGACGGGCGAGACGATCGCCGTGAATCCGGCCTGGGAGCGGCTCTGGGGCGTGAGCCTCACCGATCTCCCCGGCTATAACATCCTTGAGGATCCCCAGCTTTCAGCCAACGGTGTCGAACCGATTCTCCGGCGGGCGTTCGCAGGCGACCCGACCACCATCCCTCCCATTCCCTTTGTGCCGGATCGCGGAACCTATGCTGGGCAGACCCGATGGGCCCGCGCCTTTGCGTCCCCAATCCGGGATGAGACAGGCGCCGTGGCACAAGTGGTACTCATCCACGAGGATGTGACCAACCTGGTCGCAGCCGAGGAAGGCCTGGCCCGGCTAGCCGCGATCGTGGAGTCATCGAACGACGCGATTATCAGCCGGAGTTTGGACGGGGCGATCACCACCTGGAATCGCGGCGCGGAGCGCCTCTATGGGTACACGCCTGAGGAGGCGGTGGGACTGCATGTGTCGGTCTTGGTCCCGCCCGATCGGGAGGAAGAACTGTCGATCATCAATGAGCGGCTCACGCGCGGCGAGCGAATGGAGCACTTTGAGACGGTTCGGTTGCGCAAGGACGGCTCCCGAGTTGACGTCTCGATCGGCCTCTCTCCAATTTCGGATCCAACCAGTCGGATCATCGGTGTTTCGACCATCGCGCGGGATGTGTCCGGGCGCAAACGGGCCGAGGCGGCGGAGCGCTTCCTGGCAAGGGCCAGTGCTGAGCTGACCGGGTCGCTCGACTACAAGGAGACGCTCGGCCGCATCGCGTCGCTGGCCGTGCCGGATCTTGCCGACTGGTGTGTGATCCACCTGGTAGACGCAGATGGGGCACTCCGCCCGCTGGTGATGGCTCAGGCCGACCCATCCAAAGCGTGGCTTGCCAGGGAGTTAGAACAGCTTTACCCGCCGGCTTTAGATGCGCCAGTGGGCCCGCCCCGGGTGTTGCGGACCGGCGAGGGTGAACTGGTGCACGAAATAACCGACGACCAACTGGCCGCCTATGCCCAGGACGCGGAGCATTTGCGGCTGCTGCAGGCGGTGGCACCCCGGTCCTACGTGGCGGTCCCCCTGTCGGCGCGGGGTCGAAGCCTCGGCACCATCAGCTTCGTGGCCGCCGAGTCGGATCGGCGCTTCGGACCCGACGATCTGGCGCTAGCCGCGGCTCTCGGTGAGCGCGCGGCTGCTGCCATCGACAACGCCCGCCTCTACGAAGAGGCGCAGGCGGCCGAGGCGCGCTTCCGGGGGTTGTTCGAGGGAGTGGCGGACGCCATCCTGGTTGCCGATGTCGATCGCCGTTACGTCGACGCAAATGCTGCCGCGACCGGCTTGCTGGGCTACCACCGGGAAGAGTTGCTCCAACTCCGCGTTGAGGATGTGGTTACCGCTGGGCCCGCCTGGACGGAGGCCGAGTACACCCGGTACGTGGACGAGGGTCATTGGCACGGTGAGCTGGAGCTGCGCCGTAAGGACGGCACGCGGGTACCCGTGGAGGCACGCGCGACGGTGGTCAATTTGCCGACCGGACAGGTGTTCCTGTCGGCAATCCGCGACGTCAGCGCGCGACGGACGCTGGAGCGGGAGCAGCAGGAGTTTCTGGAAGCCGTCTCCCATGACCTGAAGAACCCCCTCACCGCCGTCCGCGGCCAAGCCCAGCACCTACGCCGCCTCCTCCACCGCGGCCTGGTCGACCCGCCCGACAAGCTGACGCGGGCCCTCGATGCCATCGAAGCCAGCGCCACCCGGATGCGGGTCCAGCTCGATGAGCTGCAGGACCTGGCCCGGCTCCGCGCCGGCCACCCTTTGGAGCTGCAGGCTGCGCCGACCGATCTGGTCGCCCTGGTCCGCTCGGCTGCGGCCGATGCCCAAGCCACC
>JALYMD010000192.1 GCA_030773875.1 Chloroflexota bacterium
GATTCTCTCGCGGGGCGAGTTCTACACCGCCTACACGCCCTATCAGCCCGAGGTCGCCCAGGGAACCCTTCAGGTTATCTACGAATTCCAGAGCATGGTGGCTGCGCTCCTAGGGATGGAGGTCGCGAACGCGTCGATGTATGACGGGGCGACCGCTCTAGCGGAAGGGGCGCTCATCGCCGTCTCGTCCACCAAGAAGAAGCATCGGCTCGTGATGTCGGGCACAGTCCACCCAGCGTATCGAGCAGTGGTGCGGACGTATCTCACCGGGCTCCCTGTGGAGCTCGTCGAGTTGCCCGTGCCGACGACCGGATTTATGGCCCGGCCGGAGGATTTGGCCCCCTACCTTGGGGAGGGTCTGGCTAGCGTCATCGTCCAGTACCCCAACTTCTTCGGCGGGATCGAAGACGTGGCCGCGATGGCCGAGGCGGTGCATGCGGCGGGCGGTTCGCTGATCGTGAGCACCTATCCAGTACCGCTAGGCTTGCTCAAGTCACCAGGCGAGCTGGGTGCGGATGTCGTGGCGGCAGAGGGACAAGCTCTCGGCGTGGCACAAAGTTACGGCGGGCCGTACGTCGGTTTGCTCGCAACACGACGAGAGTTCGTGCGCCAACTTCCGGGCCGTTTGGCCGGCGTCACGACCGATAGCGAGGGGAAGCGCGGATTTGTCCTGACCCTGCAAACCCGGGAGCAGCATATCCGGCGGGAGAAGGCGACGAGCAACATTTGCACGAATCAGGGACTGATGGCGACCGCCGCAACCGTCTACATGTCCAGCGTGGGGCCAGCGGGATTCCGGGAGGTGGCCACTCGCTGCTACCAGAATGCTCACTATTTGGCGGACCAACTGAGCACCTTAGACGGGTACGAGTTGCTCCTCGACGGCGAGTTCTTCCATGAGTTTGTCGTGAGGACGCCGAAATTGGCGGCGGAGATCAACCGCTCGCTGCTCAGCGCCGGAATCGTTGGCGGCTACGACCTCTCTCACGTCGACGATTCTCTCGATCACGCCCTGCTGCTGTGTGCGACGGAGCTCAACGACCGCGCGAGCATCGACCGCTTGATCGGACAACTCAAGTCAGCAGAGTAGGGGAGCATGGGAGCGCCGGCGCCCGTCGCAACCTCACGGCGCTCCCACGACATATCCCTTAAACCACTACGAAGAACGCTGCGCTCGGCAGCACCAAAACGAACCCTCAGCACTGGTATACTCCAGGGCTGCAAACAACAGACAAGCTGCGCGTCGCGATGTCGTGCCATAAGCGGTTGGGGAACTCGTGAGCAAGCCTATCGTTGCCATTGTCGGCCGGCCGAACGTCGGCAAGTCCACTCTCTTCAACCGCCTGGTCGGAGAACGCCGGGCTATCGTCGAGGATATCCCGGGTACGACCCGTGACCGGGTCTATGGGACGGCTGATTGGGGCGGCCTTGAGTTCACCGTGGTGGACACCGCCGGACTGCAGGACGAGCAGGAGATAGCTTCCGCCTCCTTGTCGGAGATTGCCCGGCATACCCGCAACCAGGCGACGAGCGCCATTGACGAGGCAGATGTGATTGTCTTCGTCGTCGACGGCAAGTCGGGTCCCACAGCCGGTGATTACGAGGTCGGGGATCTCCTACGTCGCGCTGATAAACCGACGATCCTTGCGGCCAACAAGGCGGAGAGCCAGGAGCGACGGGAAGCAGCGGTCGAGTTCTACAATCTCGGGCTGGGCGAGCCGATTGCGGTCTCCGCCTATCACGGGTCGGGCACCGGCGACTTGCTCGATCGCATTGTCGAGGCGCTGCCCGAGGCAGAGGAGGAGCCGGAAACCGAGGGGCCCCGAATCGCCATCGCCGGTCGGCCCAATGTCGGGAAGAGCCGACTGCTCAATGCCCTGCTCGGCCAGGAGCGGGCCATCGTGAGTGACGTGCCCGGCACGACACGCGATAGCCTGGACACCCAGATTGAGTGGACCGGCCAACCGGTGACGCTGATCGACACCGCCGGCATCCGGCGTCGTGGCCGCGTCGAGCAGGGCATCGAGCGCTTCAGCGTGATCCGTTCTATGCGGGCCATCGACCGAGCCGATGTCGTACTCCTGGTGATTGACGCCAACGAGCACATTACTGCCCAGGATCTTCATATCGCCGGCTACGTTGAAGAGCAGAAAAAGGGCATGGTCCTCGTGGTCAACAAGTGGGACCTGATCGAGAAGGACGCTCGGACCATGGAGGCCTACCGAACGCGGGTGCAGGAACAGCTTGACTTCATGCCGTACGCGCCCGTCGTCTTCATCTCGGCCAAGTTCGGGCAGCGGGTCCAACAGGTGGTGGAGACGGCACTGCTCGTCGTGCATGAGCGGGAGAAACGCGTACCTACGGCCGGGCTGAATAAGCTGTTGCGCGAGGCGGTGGATAAGCACCCGCCGGCGAGTAAGCCAGGCAAGTGGGTGAAGTTCTTCTATGCCACCCAGGTCGATGTCTCGCCGCCAACGTTCGTCTTCTTTTGCAACGAGCCGCAGCAGATCCACTTCTCCTACCGGCGGTACCTCGAGAATGAGCTGCGTGCCCAGTATGGCTTCACCGGCACCCCTCTCCGGATCAGCTTCCGGGGCCGCGACGAGGGGAGGTAGGACGTGGTCGCGCTCGGTGGCGTAACGCTGATTGGCGTTGCTTATGCCCTGGGCGCGATTCCGTGGGGGGTTGTCCTCGGCCGCATCTTCACGGGGGTTGACCTTCGCGGCCACGGTAGTGGAGCAACGGGAACGACCAACGCGCTGCGTGTGCTCGGCTGGAGAATTTCCGTCGCGGTTTTCGTCCTAGACTTCGCGAAGGGCCTCCTGCCCGTGCTTATTGGGCGGTGGATCGGTCTTCCTGGATGGGCCGTTGCGAGCACCGGCATAGCGGCGGTCGCCGGGCATTGTTGGTCACCTTACATCGGGTTGCGAGGCGGGAAGGGCATGGCAACTGGGGCCGGGGCGGCGGCGGGGCTCCTGCCCTGGGTGCTCGTCGTGACCCCGGCAATCATCCTCGTCATCCTCCGGACAAAATACGTCTCGCTTGGGTCCCTTGTCGGCAGCGGGCTTGGACTCCTCCTGGTCCTCATCGCGGCGCTGCTTGGCTGGTCCGGCTGGTGGGTCGCCGGAGGGGTAGCCGTCATCGTCAGCATCATTGTCCTCAAGCACCGTGGGAACATCCGTCGCCTCCTCGACGGAACCGAGCGTCGGTTCGGAGAGCGCGCGCCAAGCTCCCGTCCCTCGACCGCCGGTCACTCCTAACTCGCCAACCGCTCAAGCCTGGCTGCCGTCCCGGTAGCCCTGCGGGTGAGCCTGGAACCAGCGCCACGCGCTGCCGACCATCTCGTCCATCGTCGACCGGGTTGGAGTCCAGCCCAGCAGACGGCTCGCCTTGGAGCTGTCGGCCACGAGGGCAGGGGGATCACCAGCCCGGCGGGGGGCGCACTCGACCGGTAACTCCCGGCCGGTGACCCGCTCGACCGCCGCCACGATCTGACGCACAGAGAACCCATCTCGGGTCCCCAAATTGATCGGTCCCAACGTCTCGTCCAGTCGCTGAAGTGCCAGGATGTGAGCATCGGCGAGGTCAACCACGTGGACATAATCCCGAATCGCCGTCCCATCCGACGTTGGGTAATCGGTTCCGAAGACTGAGAAGTGGGGACGCTTCCCAAGAAGCACCTGAAGGGCGACCGGAATCACATGGGTCTCCGGTTCGTGATCCTCGCCATGCTGCTCGGT
>JALYMD010000193.1 GCA_030773875.1 Chloroflexota bacterium
ACGCCCAGGCGCCGCCGTCAGGGGTGGGGACGATCGACGGTGCCCAGGAGATCCACGCCGCGTACGGAACGGTGTCCCCGTTGCCGTCCATCACCCGCAGGACATCGAACCCCGGCTGGGCCTGCTCCGTTCTGGCCGCTGCCGGCGCGCCAAGCAGGAGGGTCGCCGCCAGCACAAGGACGAATCGAGCTACGCTCCGGAACGGCATTGGTATCTCTTTCTCCCTCTGGCACATGGCGGGCATGCTGGCTCCTTGCGTCGGAGCGGATTGCTATCCGGCGCGATTCCCCTTCAAAAGCAGACCAGATGCTAGCAGATCGCCACCAACGAGAACCGCGTTACACCAGTTGCATCGTCCCCGTATTGGCCTTCGCCGGAAGAAGGCCAATACGGGCGGGGGAGGCGCTTCGCTCCCGATTGGACCGCGCTTTCGGGATCCCGGACCGGCCTTATGCCGCCCTATTGACCGCCACACCCGGCTGGCGAGCTATTCCTCGGCGAGGTCCAGGAAATCCTCGACGACATAGCCGGTCAGATCGGGGTCGTTCTCAACTTGCACCGGGTACCAGACGAAGTCATCGCCCGTCTCCGCCGGACCGGTGATCCGCACCAGGGTGCCTTCGTCCAAGTCGGTCACGATCTCGGCCTCGGTGGATGGCTCCCTCCGTAGGCGCACGCCGGACTCGTTTACGAGCACGGTTGTGCCTTCTTCAGGCACGGCTGCGCTCTCCGCGGTGGCCGCCACGTCCTCCTCCGCTGGACCCCCAGCCGATGCGGTGGCCGTGGCCATGACAGAAGCGTCGCTGACCAGCACCTCGATAGCGCCGGGTTCAACACCGGATGGCGGCGTGGCAGCTGGCGTGTCGGTCCCGGAAAGGGAGAGCCTCAGCAGCACCAAGGGGCCGCCCCTTTGCGGTCGCGGTGCCTCTGAGATGCCGGCCGGTGCGTAGATCGCGTCAGCGGGTTGCAGACGGTATTGGACCCCGAGAGCCGCGTCGGGCTGCGGGCCGGGCGCTGCCGTGCGCGAGACCTGGACGTTGCCGCCCCTGACGACAAACTCGAAGCCGCCGTTGACGACGGAGAGCATCACGGGGCCCGCGGCTGCCGGGATCGGCTCACCCGCGTCCAGTTCCACCCGCTCCAGCATGACCGTGGCCGGTCCGCCAGGCATGGTTGGTGCCGCCCCATCACCGAGCACTTGGAACGCGACGCCCTCCAGCGCGTCAGGTGCCGGTGTGCCATCGCGCCAGATCAATCCAGGTGAACGGGGCTCGCCCGCCGCCAGGACGACCGCGGAGAGGAGAACCACTGGCTCGTCACCCTCGTTCCGCAGGCTGAACGGTGTCTCCCTCAGGAACGTGATCTGCTCGCCGGCGCTCATCTCGAATGCCTGACCCACGGCCGCCGGGGTGGCTCCGACATCGGCCGCCGCGTCTGCCCGGGTCAGGATCGCCTCCCCCTCAACCTCGACGGTCAATGTCCCCGCCTCGACGAGGTTCATCTCGGGACCCGGGTGGCTGTGCATGGGCACACCAGCTCCCGGGGCGAGGGTGATCCGGAGCAAGCGCACCAGCGACGGCGCCACTGGCAGGCCATCGTCTAGTGTCGTGCGCAACAACACATCTCCCACAGGGGGAGGTGCCGTCGAGCCGGAAGCCGGCGTGGCCTGAAGGTTCGCCCGTCGCCCTCTGGTCACCTCGGGACCAGCAAGAACCGACCCCAGTAGCAGCACCGTGGAGATAAGCAGGGTAACGAGACGTCGCATGAATCCCTCGTGCCTCACCTGATCACGTTATGCCAGGACGGGAACATGTCTCCTAGACCCGGGGAAACCAAATCTCTGCCCGGCCACACCCGAAACAGGCCCCCGATGGATGAGGCCGGTTGGTGGATGATCCAATCGGTGCGCCGAAGCGTCACCCCCCTACTGTACGTTACCGATTCGCTCTGTGGCCGCATTCCCTGCCCGCCCTTAACGGGATCGACAGGTCTTACCTTGATCGGGCTCCAATCAGGGGAGCCTCGCGAAGCGCGATCAGCGCGAACGCCGGCATCATGACGAGCAGCGAGCCGGCCGGACTGATCCATGCCGCCGCGGCACCGATCCCGGCACCTGTCACCGAGGCCAGGCCGTTGACAACATCGTTGTCGACAATTGGTATCCCACGAGCCAGCGTTGTCACAGCACCGCAGTCGTGGACCATCCGCTCCGTCGCCAGGTCGCACACTGAGCACCGGTACGATGCCTGGAGGGTCGCGCCGAGCAGGCTGTCAACCAGCGATCCAGCGAGACCGGCGAGCGTGACACCCAGCAGCACTCCGCCCGCCGACAGCCCATCACCGGACCAGCCGAGCGCTGCGCCGACCGCGGCGAGCGCGGCAATCAGCAGCGCACCTGCGGCCGCGCCGAGGGTACCGTCAGTGGAGACCGCGCCGGAAGTGCCCGGGGGCGCCGCCCGCCCGGACAGGATCGACCGAGGCGGTCTGCGGCTCTGCGCCCCGATCTCCGTCGCCCAGGTGTCCGACGTGACGGCCGCGACCGCGCCCGCGTAGGCGAGGAAGAGGACAGGAGCGTCGGACCACCCGGCGATCAGGGCCATCACGGCAGCAACCCCGCCGTTGGCAGCCACCTGCACGGCGTCCCGTCGGCTCCCGCGCCGGGCGATCCGCTCCCCTGGTCGCTCCCCGCCCCCGCCCACCCGAGAAAGAGCCGAGGAAGACGCGAAGAACGCCACCAGCAGGATGCCCCACCACC
The DNA here is from genome assembly GCA_030773875.1 of Chloroflexota bacterium. The sequence goes on from JALYMD010000193.1 coordinate 2,756, forward strand.
AGCCGCCCGCGGCCACCACCACCGTGCCCACCAGAACGGCCAGCGCCGCCCCATCGGCGCTGAGCGAGCGGCGGAGGTAGCCGATCGCCGCGACGGCCACCGCGGCAGCGAAGCCTGAGAGCAGCACAGCGAGATCTTCGAGCACCGGATGCTCCCAAGACGCGGACCGGTCGTGGCGCCGGCCGCGATCGCACCGAATCGGTGGAAAGGCTGGCGGCAGATGCCTGGTACCGTATCACCCTACACGGTAGGATGGAACGCGCGCCGCGAACGCTGCGGCAGGTCGCCAAGGACCCCGTAGCTCAATCGGCAGAGCAGTGGACTTTTAATCCATTGGTTCAGGGTTCGAGTCCCTGCGGGGTCACCA
>JALYMD010000194.1 GCA_030773875.1 Chloroflexota bacterium
CTCCCTGGCTCAGCAGCCACACCATCTGCCAGTGGGAGCGCGTCACTGGATCGCGAGCCCTACGGTAGCGAGCCTCCAGGTCGGCGAGGGGAAGGTGCGGGGGCACCACAAGACGTCTTGGCATTCCTTTAGTCTACATCCGGAGTCCGTATTACCCCATCGCAGTGAACTATCAGCGGGTGCCTGGCTCTCAGGTCGCGTGCGAGCCGACGCGAGGCCTCCCTATCCCTGCTCGTAGGCCTGCGTGAGGGTGGCGATGTCGAGCTTGCTCATCTGGAGCATCGCCTGCATGACCCTGTTGGCCTTCTCGCGATCCTTGTCTTGCAGCATCTCGCCCAAGACCGACGGAACGACCTGCCACGACAGGCCGAACCGATCCTTGAGCCAGCCGCACGGACCCGCTTCCCCGCCCTCCGAGAGCTGGTCCCAGAAGTAGTCGACCTCCTCCTGTGACTGGCAGTCGATCAGGAACGAGACGGCCTCCGTGAACGTGAACTGCGGGCCGCCGTTGAGCGCCAGGAACTCCTGCCCATCGAGGCGGACGTTGGCGACCATGACCGACCCCTCGGGCCCTGGTCCAGCTTCACCGTAGCGACTGACGCTCAGCACCTCCGCGTTCTTGAAGACAGAGACATAGAAATTCATGGCCTCTTCGGCGTTGCTATCGAACCACAGGAACGGCGTGATCTTCTGCGTCATGATCTGCTCCTCGTTGCTTCCGTCTACGCGTTCGGGGTTGCTGATCAGCACCCTCTACACCTAGTTGATGGGAAAGGGTCGGAATCGACACGCGATAGCCGACCGATTCCAACACGGAGCGGATCATGAGACTTCCTGGGCGTGACACCCGGGACCCGACGGCAGCGGCCGTCCGGGCCGGTCTCATCGAGGTAAGGGAGCCGTTCGCGCCTCTTGCAGGACACTCACAACTCCTGGACCAAGCAGGGTGGACACGTCACCACCCTACGGCACAGGAGGGAGGCCGCTTGTGGAAGGCGTGATCGTCCGGACGGCGGGGGAAAGCGATGCGACGGGGATCGCCGAGGTCCACGCGCGGAGCGGGGACCACACGTACCGCGCGCTGTTGCCCGCGGCGTACCTGGACACCGCGTCCATCCCGGATACCAGCGAGCGGTGCCGGACACGTCTGGCGTCACCGGCGCCGGGATCGATCACCTGGGTGGCCGGGATTAATGGGCCGATCGCCGGCTTGTGCCATGTCGACCCAAGTCCGGACGATGACGCAGGCGAAGACATAGGGCACATCTACGCCATCTACGTCGAGCCGCGCTCTGCGGGCCAGCGTATCGGTAGGCAGGTGCTGAGGAGGCATCGCGAGCCTGACGGAGTTTGGGTTCTCCGAGGCGATGCTCTGGATGCTGGTGGGCAACGACCCGGCCCATGAGTTCTACGAGGGGCAGGGGTGGAGGGCAGAAAGCGCGGTCCAGACCGAGGAGATTTCCGGCGTCCATTTCCGCGAGGTGCCGTACCGCCGGGACCTTCCGTGAGTCAACCCACGTTGGCCGGCTCTGCGCGCCTCGGACGCCTAACCGGAAATCACTGGGAGGCCGTCAGGCGCTGGCGAGCGGAAAGGCGCCGTCGCAGGGCCGGTCGTCGCTCAGCGAGATAAAGGACGACTAACGCGGCGGAGAGCCAGGCTCCGCCAGCGAGCAAGCCGCCGAGCACGTCGGCGGGGAAGTGGGCGCCGAGCACGATCCGGCTGAAGCCGACCGCGACGACGATCGTGCCGGCGATGACCGGCGGCAAGAGGCGGCCGCGACCGCGCAGGCACTCGACGAGGAGGGCCGCGACCAGCCCGTAGGTGATGACGGCGGTGAAGGTGTGGGCGCTCGGAAAGCTGTATCCCTCGGGCCGATCCCAGGGAGCGAGGATGACGGGCCGGTCTCGCTGGAAGCTGATCTTGAGTAGAGCTCCCAAGAGCTGGCCACCGGCCCAGGCAGCCGGAACCAGGACGGCTGCCGCCCGGCGGCGCTGCGCGAACAGCCAGGCCGCCGCCACCAGGCAGAGTGCGGCGGTCGCGTGGGTCGAGCCAAGGTGGGTGACAAGCTGCATGACGCGGGTGAGAGCGGGGCTGGCCGAGGTGCTAATCGTTCCGCTGAGCGATTGGTCCAGGCCGTCACGGCCATCCTCGACCACCACGTCGCCGAGGGCAACGAAGAGAAGGATTGAGAGGAGACAGCTTGCGGTGCCGGCGCGAAGCCGCGCATGCCGGCTCCACCACCCACCCCGCCGATGAAACCCTGCCCGCACGTCCGTCCCTTTCGCTCGCTTCGCGATTCCTAGTGGCACCCTTCGATTCCCCGCTCTGATTCCTAGCCGCCGGCGGCGGCTCCCGCCCCCGCGCCCGGGACGGTCTGTCCCATCGGGTCGAGGGCCGCGTCGACCTGCTCCCTGGGCAGCCCGCTTTGCTCGTAGGCCAGCTCACGGACGGTCCGGCCGGTGGCGTAGGACTGCTTGGCGATCGCGGCGGCCCGCTCGTAGCCGATGAGCGGATTGAGAGCGGTAGCCATGCTGATCGAGCCCTCAATATACCCGGCGCAGCGCTCCACGTTGGCCATCGTGTCAGCGAGGCACTTGTCAACGAAGACCCGCGAGGCATTGGCCAACAAGCCGATGCTTTCAAGCAGATTCCTAGCCATCATCGGGAGCATGGTGTTCAGGTCGAGCTGGCCCCACTGGCCGCCGAGAGCGACGGCGTGGCAGTTGCCGCTGACCTGCGCGCCGACCTGAATCACGCTCTCAGGGATCACGGGATTGACTTTGCCGGGCATGATCGAGCTGCCAGGCTGAATGGCGGGCAGGATCAGCTCGCCGAGCCCTGCTTGGGGACCGCTCGCCAGGAGGCGGACATCGTTGGCAATTTTCATCTCGGCCGCGGCTACGGAGGCGAGGGCGCCGGCGGCAAAGACGTAGGCGTCGCGCGATCCCTGAGCCTCGAAATGGTTGGCTGCCTCCTCGAACGCGGTGCCGGTAAGGTGCGACAACTCGCGGGCGACGCGGGCACCGAACTCGGCGTGAGTGTTGAGCCCGGTGCCGACGGCGGTGCCGCCGATGGCTAGCTCACGCAGGCCGGGGAGAGTTACTGCGACCCGTCCGATAGCCAGCTCGATCTGACGGGCGTAGCCAGAAAACTCCTGGCCCAGCCGGATCGGAACCGCGTCCATGAGGTGGGTTCGGCCGATCTTGACGACACTGTCGAACTCCGCGGCCTTGGCGGCGAGCGTGGCGTGGAGGTAGTGCAAGGCCGGGATTAGCTCCTCCTCGACGGCGAGCACGGCCGCGACGTGAAGCACGGTCGGGATCACGTCGTTGGAGGACTGGCCCATGTTGACATGGTCGTTCGGGTGGACCTTGGAGCCGAGCGTGCGGGAGGCGAGGGTGGCGATCACCTCGTTGGCGTTCATGTTGGAGGAGGTGCCGGAGCCGGTCTGGAAGACGTCGATCGGGAACTCGGCGTCGTAGGCACCGTCCGCCACCTCCCGCGCCGCCTGCTCAATGGCGCCGGCGATTTCGAGATCGAGGAGCCCGAGCGCGCCGTTGACCCGCGCCGCGGTGAGCTTGACCAGGCCAAGGGCATGGATGAAACGGGGCGGGAGGGGTTGGCCCGAGACCGAAAAATTCTCGACCGCGCGCTGGGTCTGGGCCGCGTAGAGCGCGTCCGCCGGCAGCCGCATCTCTCCCATCGTGTCACGCTCGATCCGGTATCCGTTCCCCTGGCCCACGTTCATCTCCCCTTCTATCGAATGCTCGTCGACCGCAAAGCTTACCCGCATCCGCTCATCAAGGGGATAGGCCGAAATCTCAATCGACCGGCGCAACCGACTTGCTGCCAGCGCGGTGCGGGGCTTCCGCGGTCGAAGAAGATTGCCCCCCGATGAGCGCCAGGAACGCGTGCTCGGCACGGGTCAGCGAGCGGTCCCGGCGACGAATCAACCAGAAGGAGCGCGGGCAACTCCAGCCGGCGAGCGGAAGGTCCACAAGGAGGCCCGCCAGGCGCTCTGCTTCGATGGCGTGGGTCGAGAGGAAACCGATCCCGAGCCCAGCCTCTACGGCGCGCTTGACCGCCTCATTGCTGCCCAGCTCAATGGTGTGGCCGGGGGTGCATCCGGCCCGCTCTAGGCACCTTAACGCGAGATCCCGCGTGGCCGAACCACGCTCGCGCAGCACGAACTGATTTCCGTTGAGGTTCTGGGTAACCATCGGAGCCAGGCCAAGAAGTGGATCACCCGGGCGGACGAACGGGACGACCTCGTCGGTGAAGACGGGCTCGGCTGTCAGGTCGGGATGCGCCGGGGACCGACCAACGAAGGCGAAGTCCAGAGACCGCTCCGCCACCAGTGCGGTGATCTCGTCCGTGTTGCCGATCCGGACCTCCAGCGCGACCCCAGGGTAGGCGGCGTGGAAGCGTCCCAGGTGGACGGGCAGGAACTGCTCGCCAACGGTGCTGCTTGCGCCGATCACCAGCCGCCCGGCGACCAGCCCCTCGAGGTCGGCCACGACACGCCCAAGCTCATCGATAAGCCCCAGGATGCGACGGGCGTAATCGGCGACGTAGGCTCCGGCCGCGGTCGGCGTTACCCCCCGGCCGCCGCGATCGAGCAGGGCGGTGCCGTAGTGACGCTCCAACGTCTTGATTTGGTTGGAAATCGC
>JALYMD010000195.1 GCA_030773875.1 Chloroflexota bacterium
CAGTTGACACCCCTTCCGCCCGCTGTACGATGGCTCGTCCGCGGCCCCGGATTGCCACCGCGCTGAGCCGTCCGTCCCTCCTACCAGCGCCGGCGTTCGACCCCCGGCCGAGGATCCACAGCGAATGACCACAACCCCTGCTGCGCCCCTGTCTGACGATACCGTGCCGTCCAAGGCGACGCCGACCGCGGAGACCCGCCCGCGGACGATCGGCGAGCTGCGCGCGTCCGGCTACCAGCCGAAGACGGTGCGCGAAGAGTTGCGGGCCAATCTGATCGCGAAGATCCGCCGCGGCGACGAGCTGTTCCCCGGGGTGGTCGGCTACGACCAGACGGTGATCCCGCAGATCGAGAACGCGATCCTTTCGGGCCAGGACATCATCCTGCTCGGGGAGCGGTGACAGGCCAAGACCCGGATCGCGCGGACCCTGACGAACATCCTCGACGAGGCGATCCCGGTTGTCGCCGGGTCGGAGATCAACGACGACCCGTTCCGCCCGATCTCCCGCGCCGCGCGGGACCTAGTGGCGGAGAAGGGCGACGAGACGCCGATCGAGTGGGTTGGGCGGGATCGCCGCTACGGCGAGAAGCTCGCCACGCCGGACACGACCATCGCCGACTTGATCGGCGAGGTGGATCCGATCAAGGTGGCGGAGGGGCGGTACCTCTCCGACGAGCTGACGATCTCCTACGGCCTGATCCCGCGCACCAACCGGGGAATTTTTGCGATCAACGAGCTGCCGGACCTGGCCGAGCGCATCCAGGTCGGGTTGCTCAACATCATGGAGGAGCGGGACGTCCAGATCCGGGGGTACAAGATCCGCCTGCCGCTGGACGTCTTCGTTGTCGCCTCGGCCAACCCGGAGGATTACACTAACCGGGGACGGATCATCACCCCGCTCAAGGACCGCTACGGCTCCCAGATCCGGACGCACTACCCGGAGACGATCGAGCTGGAGATGGACATCATGGACCAGGAGCGGTCCGTCTTCGCGACGGACGGCATCCAGGTCACGGTGCCCGCCTTCATGAAGGAGATCGTGGCGGAGGTGACCCACGGCGCCCGGCGCTCCCACGACGTCTCGCAGCGCTCCGGCGTCTCCGTCCGGATGAGCGTCGCCAACTACGAGAACCTGGTCTCCAACGCCACCCGGCGCGCGATCCGGCTCGGTGAGAAGCAGGCGGCTCCCCGGGTCACAGACCTGGACGGGTTGCTTGCCTCCACCACCGGCAAGATTGAGCTGGAGGGGATGGGCGAGGTTCGCGAGGAGCAGGTGGTCGACAAGCTGATCCAGGGCGCGATCGTGACGGTCTTCAACCGCCACTTCTCCGTCCGCCAGTTCGACCGACTGGTGCTGGCCTTCGACAACGGGCTCGCGGTCGAGGCCTCGGACATGATGCCGGCGATGGACTACGTGAAGCAGCTTAGCCACCTAGAGGGGATGAGCGACGCGGTCGGCAAGCTTGGGGTCGGCGGCAACGTCGCGGCGGTGGCCTCCGCCGTCGAATTCGTGCTGGAAGGGCTCCACCTCAACCGGCGGCTGAACAAGGACGCGGGCCGGGGACCGGCCCGGTACCACCGGTAGGACGGAGGTACGGAGTCGGGGAGCCGAGCGAGTCGGGGAGTCGGGATGTCGAGGAGCAGGGGATAGGGCGCTGATACGATGAGCGACCGTCCGGTTCCGTGAAACCGCTCCTCCGAATGCTCCCACCAAACGGTCTTCTCACGTCTCTCGCTCGACTGCTCGGCTCCCCAACTTCTCGACCCGCGCCGCCGCCTCGACTCCTCGACTCGTGAAGGATGCTCCTATGCCCCCCTTCCGCTTCGGCGCCCGCTACTCCCGCTGGGACGGCACGCAGCAGATCAGCCCGCTGGACGCGGACGAGCTGATGCGGGCCCTCTCTGACGATCTGATGCAGAACGGTGATCTCGACCTTGCGCTGCAGCGGCTCTTCCGCTGGGGCTTCGAGCGGGGCGACGGGGAGCACGTGCCCGGTCTGCGGGAGATGCTGCAGCGGTTGAAAGAGCGGAGGCAGGACCAGCTTTCCCGTTACGACCTCGGCTCCGTGCTGGAGGACGTGCAACGGGAGCTGCAAGAGATCGTGGCGGCGGAGCGGGCCGGGATCGAGAACCGGCTGGAGGAGGGCCGGCGGCGCCTCGAAGCCCAGCCCGCTTCCGGTGCGCCGGAGGCCAACCAAGGCGGCAAGGGCGCCCAGGAGGCGGACGGCGCGGGAGAAGATCCCGGCGGAGAGCGCGGTCAGGCGAGCGGGGGGCAGGAGCAGGCCGGGGGCGAGGGACAGGAATCCGGCGGGACCGGCTCGGGCTCGAAGCCGGGCGGGAGCGGCGAGCCGTACGACGCGGACCTGCACAAGCTGCTGGAGCAGATGGCGGCGCGCAAGTTGGACCAGCTTGGCGGGCTACCGAGCGACCCGGGGGGGATGATCCGCGAGCTGCACGAGTACGAGTTCATGGATCCGGAGGCGCGGCGCCGGTTCCAGGAGCTGCTGGCGATGCTCCAGCAGCAGGTGCTCCAGTCCACGTTCCAGGGCATGCAGCAGGCCCTCGGCCAGATGACCCCCGAAGACATCGGCGAGATGCGCCAGATGATGCGCGATCTCAACGAGATGCTGGAAGCGCGGCAGCGGGGCGAGGATCCGAACTTCCAGGAGTTCATGCACAAGTGGGGGCACTTCTTCGGCCCCGGCATCGAGA
>JALYMD010000196.1 GCA_030773875.1 Chloroflexota bacterium
GACGAAGCGGCAACTGGAAGGCAACGCCGCAGCGATGCGCGCCAAGCTGCCGGTGCTGGAAGAGGAGGCGCGGCGGGCGCTGATCGCGGGCCGGGACGATTTGGCTCGGCTGGCCCTGCAACGGCGCCACGTGGTCGCTGAGGAACTGCTGGCGCTGGAAGGTCAGATCGTCGAGATCCAGCGGGAGGAGCAGCACCTCGCTCTCGTCGAGTCGCGGGTGTCGGCGCAGATCACGGCCCTCTCGGTCCGGCGAGACGTGATCGCGGCCCGCTACAGCGCGGCGGAGGCCCAGGCACGGATCGGCGAAGCGCTGGGTGGCGTCTCCGACGAACTGGCGGATCTCGGGGTAGCGCTGGAGCGAGCCGAGGAGCGAACCACCTACCTACGGGCTCGTGCCGCCGCCATCGACGAACTGACGGAGTCCGGGATTCTCGACGGACCCAGCGGACCATCCATGACCCGGGAGTTCACCGATCAGACGGCATCGGAGCGAGCAGTCGCCGACCAGATGGCCGCGCTCAAGCGCCGCATGGGCGAAGACGGTCTTCTGCCGCCAGTCGGCCCGACCCTCGGCACAGGCACGAGGTAGCCCCTCCGCCAAGCATCTCCCAGGGGCATCATGCGGTGCTCCTCATGGAATCAGCAACGAAAGGAGTTCACCATGAGCCTCTGGTCGCGGATCGCCCTGATCCTTCGGATCGACGCCAACGCCGCCCTGGACCAGATGGAGGATCCGCGGCGGGTCCTGAACTACGCCCTGACGGAGCAGGAGGAGCTGCTCCGGACCGTGAAGCAGGGTCTGGTGGAGGTCGTCACCGCCAAGCATCAGCTTGAGCGGCAGGCGGAGGCGCTGCGGGGACGGATGCCGGACTTTGACCGCCAGGCGCGGAAGGCGCTGGAGGTTGGCCGGGAGGATCTGGCCCGCCTCGCCCTGGAACGGAAGCATGCCGCGGCCGTCCAACTCGAGGCCCTGGAGCGGCACCTAACAGAGGTGGCGGCGGATGAGCGGCGTCTAACCTCGGCGGAGCAAGGGTTCGCGGCCCGGATCGAGGAGTTCCGCACGCGCCGCCGGGTCGTCTCAGCTCGCCACAGCGCGGCCGAGGCCCAGGTCCGGGTAGGCGAGGCGTTGAGCGGCGTTTCGGGTCAGTTGGCCGAGCTCGGGCTCGCCGTCGGCCGCGCGGAAGAGCGAACCGAGCAACTCCAGGCGCGAGCCGCGGCGATCGCCGGTCTCCTGGCCTGCGGCGTCCTGACGACGCCACTGGGCGGCGATCCGATCGAGCGGGAACTCAACCGGTTGACGATGGCACAAGCGGTGGACGCCGAGCTGGCGGTCCTGCGCGCGGAAACCGCTCCGAACGAGCCTTCTGCACCCACCGCCGAACCTATCAAGCGCCCAACGGACGCGGCGGGCACCAACGACGAAGAATCGTAGCCGTACTCAGCCCCCTCGTCGCCGAGCCTTCCCGGGAGCGGGGCGACGGGGCAGCGTCTCGAACCCGGCCAAGGAGTCGGCCAGTGGCGGGTCCAAGATGGGAGCAGCGGGCAAGCAGCGCCACTACGGGTCAGTTTGACCGCTTGGTCCCGCGTCGAGCGGGAGCCAGACGCGAAAACGGGTGTCGCCGGGCCGGGAGGTGACGCGGATGTCGCCGCGGTGCTGACGGACGACGATCCGGTAGCTGGTGTCGAGGCCGAGCCCCGTGCCCTCGCCCACCCCTTTCGTGGTGAAGAACGGCTCGAAGATCCGGCCCTGGATCTCGGGCGGGATGCCGGAGCCGTTGTCGGCGATTTCGACCACCACCCCGTCCTCCTCCTGTGCCGTCCGGATGGAGATGCGGCGTTCGCGGCTCGGCGTGGCGGCGAGCGCGTCGACCGCGTTGTCGAGCAGGTTGGTCCAGACCTGATTCAACTCGCTGCCGTGGGCGACGATCCTCGGCAGGCTGCGGTCGTAGTCGCGGGCGACGGTGACGTCCCGGAGCTTGTGGGCCAGGGTCGTCAGGGTGCTCTCGATGCCCTCGTGCAGGTCTACCTCCTGCACGGGAGCCTGGTCCATGTAGGAGTAGTCCTTGATCGCCCGGACCAGGGTGGAGATGCGGCCGGCGCTCTGCTCCACCGCCCTGGTCAGTCCGTCGCTGGCGAGGGCGGCACCGAGCCACGCCACCGACTCCGGCAGGGCCGTCGCCGGGATACCCGCCGCGATGCGGTCCAAATCTTCCGGCGCCAGGCCCGCGTCCGCGAGCGGCGGCGAAAGCCCGGCATCGGGGAGGTCCTGGTCATCGAGCCAATCGGCGATCGCGTCCTCGCGGTCGCTCTGGGCAAGGGGATCGAGCGCGCGCGTGGGGCGCTCCTCGGCCTGGCGGCGGATCTCGGCCAGGAACGCCGCCTGCTCCGCATCCAGCAGCCGTCCGAGGGCCAGGGCGCGGGCGTCGCGCTCGGCCAGGGTTTCACGCAGGCGGCCGGCGGCCCGGACGGCCGCCGCGGCGGGGTTATTGAGTTCACGGGCGAGTCCCGCGGAGAGT
>JALYMD010000197.1 GCA_030773875.1 Chloroflexota bacterium
ATCGCGGCCTCGTACTACGTGCCAGAGCAGGGATCCGAGGAGATCATGCGCCTGTCGCCCTTGACGGTGACGGCAGCAGCTGGGGCAACACCTGGCGCCACGCCCGCGGCCACCCCTGACGTGGCGACGCCTGCCGGGACACTGGTCACCGACGCTCCGCCCGCCGGCGTGACCCTGGAGATGACGGACGACCTCCGCTTCATCGTCACCCCGGATCCGGTGCCCGCCGGACCGCAGATTTGGAAAATCACCAACACCGGCGAGGATGTGGCATCCCACGTCGTCATGGTCCGCATCCCGGAAGAGGTCACCGCCGACCGGATCATCTCGGACTTCACCGCCATTATGTCCGGCACGCCGCCCGCAGGGGAACCGGTCTTTGCGCAGTTCACCTTTGTCGGCTACGCAGCGCTGCAGTCGGGTGGTCAGACCACCTGGGTCGAGTTCGACTTGGAACCGGCTACCTACGCCGTCATCAGCTACATCCTCGATCCCACCACCGGCCGGCCGCATGTCATCGACGGCATGGTGACCGTCTTCACTGTCGAGTAGGCCCGTCCTCGACGGGACGGGTTGCGGTCATGAAACTCCTTGGGGGAAGCAGACGGTTCGTCTGCTTCCCCCACAACCTCAAACAGTCCAAGCGGCTCGTCCACCATCCATGGTCACGTGTCCGCTCCGCCTCCACGGTGGAACGGTCTCAACCATCATCGACAGCCACACGCCTAAACCACCCGAGCGACGACGGGGAGATCCGTCGCCTGGAACCAGACCCGCGGCTCTGGGATCAACTCCAGGCATGGCAAAGTCAGCATCCAGGCGGCAGTCGCTGATGCAATCACCTCCGGCGCGGCATCGGGATCCTCGCCCAGCCAGACGTAGGTACCGCCATCCTCGGCCCGCAAAAGCAGCCGCTCTGGATGATCACGATGTTGCGCGATCGGTTGGACATACAACGAACGCATCCTGTCTACCCTGCTCACGTCTCTGTGACGCGTTCTCCCGGTCCGGCGGCCCAACTGCTGGGTTGATCTCGCGTGCCGTGCCGGACGATCGTTGCCCATTCGCAACGGAATCAACGCAACAACGCTGCCGTCAGAGCGCATCACGAATTGTGATCGTGAACTTGCTCGCCCCCAATGACCAGATCCCCGCCATCCATGGATGTGCGAGGCTCCATCCTGTCCCCCGCTCACCGTCGCATCCCATAACCGGGGATCCGCTCTCGTGACCCTGTTGGCTCGATAGGAGTTTTCTGTCAAGCCAACAGGGTCACATTCGAGACGAGCAACAGAAGGGGAACGGATCAGTGTGCCTGTCATCATTGATCTGGCACAGGCTAATTCTCTCCTTTCTTCTCCAAGATCCCATCAGCCACCTTCAGTCACACCCCCGTGTCAACGGCAGCGCCAGCCTAACGACACTCGAACACCTGTTTGCCTGCCAGGTCGTCACAGGTCGTCCCCAGCCTGGGGATAACCAACGGCGACCTGTGGATAACCGCGGTGGATTGTGGACAACCGTGCGGACAATCAATGATGAATCGGGGATAGCCCGTGTCTCAGCAGTGGTTGGAATAAAGCCGTGCGTGGACTGGCACAGGACAGGCGGGCGGCGTTTCCCACACCGAGCGGGGAATGTGGATGGAGAATCCCCATCCCCTCCGGGTGAAAACGGGCGCAACGACGCCCCGTTCCCGGGTTTTCCCCATATCCCCACCCCCTATTACCAAGACGGGTTTTCTCTCCTCAAAAGAAAAAAGAACGGGGATACGGTGTGCCTCGATGGGGACATCGCGGCCACTCAAGCGCTCTCAGCACCGACTCGTGCGCTGGGGATAACGCCGGAGCACCGGCGCGGTCGTCCGAAACACAGTCGGTGACCGCCGGCCGATGGCTTAGTAGTAGATCGTCCGGGTGCGGTGGTAGGGGTGGATGCCAGGTGGCAAGTCCTGGCCCGCAGTCCACAGCGCCCAGTCCACCTCGAAGGCGCGGAGGGCGTGACCCCGCACGGTCAAGGCACGGCGCAGCTCCTCGCAGGCCCAGATCGTCGCGGCACGGATTTCAATCTCTGCCGGCGAGCGCGCGGGTAGGAGCTCATAGCGGTCGATCCGCGCCGCGAGGTCCTGGTCGTAGACCAGCAGGCCGAGCCGCCGCAGGACCTGGGGAACCTTGTAGTCCGCGAAGGCGGTCAACTCATCCAGGTCGTCGAACCCACCGAGACTGCTGTCATCGAATGCGCCGGCAAGGTCCGCGACCAGGATCTGGGCCCGTTTGTAGAATCGGACCTCCTGCCCTTGATAGATCGCCACGTCATCAAAGGACGGGAAGGCTTCTACCACCGACCGCACCAGCCTCACCGCGGATCGGTCAGCCGCTGAGATGAACGTCGCCACAGGCGCCTCGCCCGCCGCTGATGCCTCCCAGACCTGGAGCCCGCGTCCTAACTCATGCAGGTTGGCCAGCCGCGCCTCGAAGAGGGGAATCCCTGGCGCGCCGGGGGCCGGACGGAGGATCTCCCCCAGCTCGCCCGCCGTCAGCTCGAGAAGATAGCGGTGATCCCAGAGCGGGCGCCCCTCCTCGACCGCCCGGGTCAGCGCTGCCGCCAGCGCCCAATATCCGTCATAAACCCTGCCCCGAAAATCCACCTTCCAGCGCTCCGCCGGGTCGGGTGTCTCGCCCCAGAAGCAGAAGTTCAGGGCGTCCAGCACCAGAATCCAGCCAGCCGTGCGCCACGTCCCGTCACGGAAGTGCAGGCTCGCGTCCCACGCCGGCGGCTCACCTAGGGTGGATGCTAGAGCGTGTCTTCAAACGGGCAACCAGAGCCGGATGGCAGCGAGGGTGAGCAAGGCATGGTAGGTCTCCTCCAGTTTCTCGTACCGGGTAGCGATGGCCCGGTGCTGCTTGAGCCGGTTGATCGTGCGCTCG
>JALYMD010000198.1 GCA_030773875.1 Chloroflexota bacterium
CGGCAAGACCTCGATCGGGTAGTAGACGCCGGAGATCAGCAGCAGGACGGAAGCGATGATGAACGTCACCTGCTGGCCCTTCTCCGGGGAGAGGAGCGGCATCACCGCGGCGACCATCCCGAACCCGACGAGGGAGATCGAGCAGGTCGCCAGGATCACCAGCGCGGCGAGGTAGTTCGCCCGGCTCAATTCCAGATCGAAGAAGAGGGCGACCACGCCAAGCATGATGATCGTCCGCGCGATGCCGTAGATCACTGCGTAGATGCTGGTCCCGATCAGGTGGGTGGCACGGCTGGCCGGGCTCATGAAGGTGTACTCGATGGTGCCTTCCCACCGCTCCCAGCTCACCGTCTCGGAGAGGATGTCGAAGAGCATCGAGAGGTAGCTCCAGAGCAGCGCCCCCACCAGCAGGTAGGTGGTCGCCTTGGCCGCCCCCTCGAAGCTCCCGCCGGTGCGATCGACCGCGGCGCCGATGAAGCCGATGCTCATCGCATTCGCGGTGGTGTAGATCAGCCAGACCAGCTCCCACCAGAAGTAGCGCTTGGTCAGGTAGTAATTGCGCTGGGTGAAGCCCCAGACGGCGATCAGTTCGCTCAGCCAGCGGGCCTTCGGGGCCGCGCCGAGTTCAAGTTGGGCTTGCATCAGTTCACCCCCGCCTTCTCCGCCTTCACCAACTCCCGCTCCTCCGCTTCCTCAAAGGAGGAGCCGGTGGCGGCCATGAACACCTCCTCCAGCGTCGGGAGGGTGCCGTTCTTCTGGTAGCGACGTTTCAGCGCAGTCGGCTCGTCCATCTCCACGATCTGGCCGTTCAGCATGATCCCGACGCGGTCGCACAGCTCCTCCGCCTCGCCCATGTCGTGGGTGCAGAGCAGGATCGAGGAGTCGTGGTGGCGCCGGATCTCCTGCACGAAGGCCTGGACCTCTTTCTTGCTGCGCGGGTCGAGGCCGGTGGTGGGCTCGTCCAGCAGCATCAGCATGGGGCTGGTCAGGAGCGCGCGCAAGGGCGATCTTCTGCTGCATCCCGCGGGAGAGGTGCTCCATCGGCTCGCCGGCCCGGGCCGGGTCGAAGCCGATGCTGCCGAGGATGGTGGCGATCCGGGGCCGCGCTTCGGCGCTGGTGACGCCGTAGAGCTTGGCGCCGTAGAGCAGATTCTCCATCGCCGAGAGCTTCTTGAAGAAGCTCGCCTCGACGCTGACCCGGTTCATCGAACGCTGAACCGTCTTCGGGTGGCGCACCGCGTCGACGCCGAAGACGGAGATCTGGCCGCTATCGGGCAGGATCAGGGTGGAGATGACCCGGACCAGGGTGCTCTTGCCACTCCCGTTCGGCCCCAGGATCCCGACCACCTCGCCCCGCTCGATGGTCAACGAGACGGCGTTGAGGGCCTTGACCTCTTCCTTCTTTTTCTTCTTGAACCGCTTCTCCACGTCCGTGAGTTCGAGCGCCCGCATTCGGTGTTCTCCCTGCTCGGCGGCGACGTTGCCCGGCGCCCGGTGGCGGCGGGTGGGGTGGATCGGCCCGAATCCGGGCAAACAAAAACCCCGGGGCTTTTGCTCCCGGGGGTCGCGCTGCGGCTCGTCGGCTCTGGTGTGACGGTCACGGATCACACGGTGGCCTCGGCAGCAGGGCAGACTCCGCCCCGGATCGCGGCATACCGCCGCGAGGGATGCGAAGGAAGAGGTCTGCCATCTGTGCTGCCCTCGACGAACGAAACGACCCGGCTCGACGCCGGACCTCCAGACTATGCCAGGCTCTCCTCAATGTCAACACATGGGCGGCTAACGAATTGCAGAATCATCGGGCCTGCACGCCGGCTCACACGCCGGTCACGCCGCTGCCGAGGCGGGCGAGGGCGTGAAGCTGCTCCTTGGCGGCCTCGTAGAGGTCGCGGTAGACCCGGTAGGAGGCGTCATAGCGGCGGTGCGCCTCTACGTCGGGCTCCAGAGTGGTGGCGACGCGGACCCAGTCCCGAGTCAGGCCGCCAAGGTCCGGCACCAGGCCGGTGGCGAGGCCGGCGAGAAAGGCGTCCCCGAAGGAGGCGCCGATGGTCCGCTCGGGGACCGTCTGGGCCACGCCGCCGGTGTCGGAGACGATCTGGAGCCAGAGGCGGTTCTTGGCGCCGCCGCCGACGGCGACCAGGCGGCGGGGCGGCGCGCCCATCTCCGCCATCGCTTCGAGGTTGTGACGGACGCCGAACGCGGTGCCTTCCAGGAC
>JALYMD010000199.1 GCA_030773875.1 Chloroflexota bacterium
GCACGCGGTTGATCACCTCGAGGCCGAGGAAAATCGCCAGCATGAAGACGTACGCACCGAGTAATACGTTCTGATCCACCGCTTCCCCCTCACTCCGATGACCAATCATCAAGACCCCGGACGCTGAGTTTCGTGTCTGCTCAGTGGCTCAGGTACAAACGTTTTGATTGAACCAGACCGGGCAGGGCCGACAATGACCGGATCTCGGGCGGCAGCCCGACCTATCCACGTTGCGATGCGGGCGTGACCGGCGGAGCGGAGACCTCGCTCGGTGCCGGCGGCGCGCCATCCGCCCCGGCCCCCGCCGGCTCGGGTGTCAGCTTGCCAAGGCCAAGGCGAGCCCGGGTCGGCTCGTGGACGATCTCTCCGGCGTGAGTAATGCAGGTGCCCTTGACGATGTCGTCGTCGAAGTTGAGTGTGAGTTTCCCGTCCTTGACCATGAGCGCAAGGAGATTTTGGATGTTTTTCGAGTACATCTGGCTGGCGTGGACGGGGATCGTGCTGGGCAGGTTCAGCGGTCCCATGATGGTGACGCCGTGCCGAACCACAATCTCCCCGGGAACAGTGAGTTCGCAGTTCCCACCCATCTCCCCGGCCAGATCGACGATGACGGAACCAGGCCGCATCCTGGAGACCGTCTCTGCAGTGATCAACCGGGGAGCGGGCTTGCCGGGAATCAGCGCCGTGCTGATGATGAAGTCTGCTCGTTCCGACCGTTCCGCTAGCTTCTTCTGCTGACGGCGGAGCAGATCGGCAGACGCTTCTTTCGCATAGCCGCCCGCATCCTGGGTATCGGCGTCGCCAGCATCGACTTCGACGAAAGTTGCCCCAAGGCTCTCGACCTGCTCCTTGACCACGGGGCGGGTGTCATACGCCTCGACGACGGCGCCGAGGCGACGAGCGGTCGCGATGGCCTGCAAGCCGGCGACGCCAGCGCCGATAACCAGGGCTTTGGCCGGCGGGATAGTGCCGGCCGCGGTCATCAGGAGGGGAAAGAACTTCGCCAGGTAATCGGCCGCCATAACCACAGCCTTATATCCGGCCACGGTGCTCATCGACGAGAGGGCGTCCATTGACTGTGCCCGGGTGGTCCGGGGGATGGCGTCCATGCTGAAGCCCGTTACGCCTCCCGCGGCGAGTGCTTGCACCAGATCCGGATTGGTAAGCGGGGCCAGGAAGGCGATCAGGGTCGAGCCGGGCTGGAGGAGCCGCAGTTCCCGGTCGTCCGGCCGCTGCACCTTCAGCAGCAAGCGGGCCTGGCCATAGAGGCTGCGGGCGTCAGGCACAATCGAGGCTCCGGCGTCCGCGTAGGCGTCGTCACTGATGAACGATCCTTTGCCCGCACCGGCCTCAATCAACACCGTGACCCCGGACCCGACCAACCTGGTGACCGCATCCGGGATGATGGCGACCCGGCGCTCGTTTGGCGCGACCTCCCTGGGTACGCCGATCGTCAACCTACGGCCATCCGGCGCGATCTCTGCCATCGACACGTCGTCTCCCCTGCTAGGAGGGGCAACGGCCCCGTCCTATGCTTCCGATGCCCGAGTAGGCCAGAGCGGCCGTCGTCAGTGAGCAATATCAGCGCGGCGCCTGGGTCAGCGCCAAGCGACGGAGGCAGCAAACCTCCATCGCACAGCAATCCGCCCAGAGAGCGCCGTGCCGGTCGGCGCCGCGCATCCCGACTATCGCGCTGGCGCTGAGCCCGCGGTGGCGAGATTCTACAACGAAGCTGGGTGGAAGGGAGGAGGCGGAGGGGATGGGTAGACTGGCTGAATCGGGTGCAGTGGAGGGATACGCATTCAGACACGCCGACGCCGCTGGAACCCCAGCGGCGTCTCTACGTCTTGATTGCCGTCATGACACCGCATCGGCCTTCTTGGCCGCCGGCGCGGGATGATCGGAGACGGCAGGATGGGTGAGCGGCTTCGGTCCTAGCGGTGCTCGACCCGGATGGGGACCCGCGAGGAGGGTTTCGTGCGAACGGGTACAGGAACCGGCGCCAGTCGCTCTTCGCGACCGAGCAGCCGGGCGAGAAGATTAGCGATTTGGTCGGCCAAGGAAAGACCGATGCTCGAGTGATTCATCTCTGCTCCGTTCCGGCAGCGGCGGGCCACCCGCCTACTCGTGTCTACGTCGCGCGTCTGTCTTCGGTTCACCTTGAC
This sequence comes from Chloroflexota bacterium, assembly GCA_030773875.1. Next base: position 2,166 of record JALYMD010000199.1, read on the forward strand.
CGGGGTCTCGGCTCTCGCGACGCCGAACGGTTCGCCAGCGGCGTACCGCCCGTGCTGCATAAAAGCAAACCCTGTGCCAACTCTTAGGGGACGAAATTCCGCTCCCGATCCGCTCGATCCGGCCGGTCGCCGGCGTCATGACCGGTCACCGGGCCGGGGTCAAGACTCTCGAATTAGGTCCCAACTCTCCTAACGAATGACGCCCTCGCAGGGTTACGCTAGCGATGCCCCGGTGGGATGCGAGGGGAAGGAACGTCGAGGCAGGTGCTGGGTTGCGGCTGACATCATCGGTGAATGTGCGAGGAGCCGGCCCTCCTTGTCGTACCCGCAGCGCGGATCCCACAATGGGAAGATGATTCGGCCCTGGCCGCTCGCTCTGGTCCCAGCCCGTCGATCGGCCATCGGCCGGGCTTGGCGGTGGGTCAGCCCGCTGGCGACAGCCATCCTCCTCGCCAGCTGCAGCAGCTCGGTGAACCAAGAACTCATCGCGTCCCCTACGCCCTACCCAGTCCGCTCACCGGTGGTCCCCGACGAACTGGTCGGGGTCCTGGAGATACCGCCGACTGGCCCAGGCGCGACCGCCGCCGCGGCGCTCCGCCGGAGAGATGCGGCCCAGGCCGAGGCTGCGTTCTCCACGGTTATTGCGGCGACTCCGCGCGGCGCCGGAGCGGTGGATGCCTACCTCGGTCGTGCGCAGGCGCGCGACTTGGCTGGGGATCCACGCGCTGCTTTGATCGACCTAGATGAGGCGGTTCGCCTGGCGCCTGAACGTGGTGACCTCCTTCTCGTCCGAGCGGCGGTTCAGGCCCGGCTCGGTGCAGCGGAGGAGGCGCTTGCCGACTTCGGAGCCGCAATCCGGCTCGATCCCGGGGCAGCGGTGGCCTACGAGGGAAGAGGGCTCGTGGAGGTCTGGTCGGCAAAGGGAGATCCGGTGCGGTATCAGGCCGCCCTCGACGACTTCAAGCGGGCCATCGCCCTCGACCCGACGTTGGCGACCGCCCGCATCGGCCCCGCGCTCGTCTATGCGGATCGAGCCGCGTTTCGGGGCGACCCCACTGATCGGGATCATGCGCTGCGGACGTTGGATGCGCTGCCGGAACTTGCCGGGGATCCACGAGTTGGAGCGCTTCGGGCACGCCTCCTTGCGGAGAGGGGCGACCAAGCCGGCGCGGAGCAGGCACTCTCCGCGGCGCGTGCAGCCTTGGACGGTTCGCCGCCCGCCCTCGAGGCGACGGTTGACCTCGCTGCCTCGGTGGTGGCGCTTGAGGCCGGGGACTGGGTGACCGCGGAGAGGGAAGCGCGGGCCGCTATCGCGGTAGACCCGTTTCTCTGGGACGCGCGGCGAATCCTGGCGCGGGCACAGCTCGGCCGCGGGGACGGTCTCGCCGCGCTAGTGACACTTGACGACCTCCTCACTGCTCTGCCTGAGGATGGCGAAGCTCTCTACCTGCGGGGCGTGGCGTTGACCAGTCTGCGGAGGGGTGAGGAAGCCCGGCGTGTCCTGGAGGCGGCTCGCGATGCCTTGCTCGCGAGCCCGGTCTATCAAGCCCGGATTGCTGAGGCGCTTGAGCGGATCCCCTGACCGCAGGACAAACGTGCGGCGGTCCACCCGGCGGGAAAGAGGGCACGGGCTGAACGCGGCAGGCAGAAGCGTGGTCGACACCTTGCTCCCTTTAGCGCGGGTAGACCATGCTTGGACAAGCGGGGTTTGGTGGGCAACGCCAACACCAAGGGCATGAGTCATGCGTTTTAGCGTCATAGGCATTGGATATCACCGGGAGATCATGACGTCGTGGAGGCCCAGGACCCGCGCTCTGAGCCGATGGCGCACGTCCCGCGTGTAGACCCTCCTACGTCTCCAACTTCACGGGAAGGAGAGCAGGTCGGAGGGCG
>JALYMD010000200.1 GCA_030773875.1 Chloroflexota bacterium
ACCGATGGTCGAGCGGCTGCGTACGGTGGCCGCCGCGGAAGGGCTGACAGTGGAGGAAGAGGCCTTCGCGGTCATTGCCCGCCACGCCACCGGGAGCCTTCGTGACGCCCTCGGCCTCCTTGACCAACTCGCCGTGTATCAGGAGCAGGAGGCTCAGGCCCAAGGCCCTATATCTGCCGATGCCGTCCGAGCGTTGCTCGGCGTGAGCCGCAACGAGCGAGTCGAGACGTTGGTTGAGGCGCTGGCCGCCCGGGACCCGGGTCTCGCCCTCGGCACGGTGAATGCTGCCGTCGAGGCCGGTGAAGATCCGCGCCAAATCAACCGGCAGCTCGTCGCCTATCTCCGGGTCCTGCTCCACCAACGAGCCGGCGGGTCGGCGGACGCCGATGAGCGAGCCCGCGAGCTTGCAGCCCAGTTCGATCTTTTGGAACTTGCCGACCTGGCGCGCCGTTTCGGTGAGATCGATTACAAGATCCGCCACGCCGCCTTCAGCCAACTGCCGCTCGAAGTCACGCTCGTCGAAGGGATCCTCCGTCGCGGCGGGGCAGCCACCCTAGGTCGAGCCGCCTCACCAGACGATAACGTCCCGGCTCAGCCACCCGCGTCGTCCCGGGCTGTTGCATCCACCCCGGCGACGAACAATGGCCACGCTTCACCGGCACCAGCTAAACCGTCAGGGGTAGTCGACGAGGCACCTGCGGCACAGCGACCACCATCCACCTCGCTCCGAGACCGCGTGCGCGGAACATCATCTCCGTCCGCCCCAGCTGCTTCAGGCGATGGATCCGGGCCGCCTCGGCTGCCAACTCCAGCGCACGTCGCTGGCGACGGGGCGGGACGACACGCGGCTGGTACGCCGGCCGACCATTCCACTTCTCATAGCGGGAGGGCCACTCAGCCTGGCGGGCTTGACGTCGAGCGCATCGCCGACCTCTGGCCCCGGATTCGCCAGGACGTCAAAGCGATCAACCGCAGGATCGAGGCGCTGCTCAGCTCGGTCGATCCCACCGCCGTCCACGGGGACAACATTGTCCTGGTCGCGGCGTACGAGTTTCACCGTAACCGGCTCAATGCGGACGAGGTCCGCCAGGTGGTCGAGGACGTGATCGGCCGGCTCGTTGGGAACCAGGTTCGCATCTCATGCGTCCTGCGAGGGGAACTGCCCCCATCCGGCCCCGCGGTGATGGCCAGCGCCCCAGGGCCGGCACTGACCCCGGTCAACGCCCCGGATCGGTCGGAGGACCAACCTCAGGGCTCGTTCACCAATGACGTACCACGGCCGCTGCTATCGGAGGGCATTGATGAACCGGTCTCCGACACCGGTTCGGACGACGATGATCGGCGCCTTCAGGCCGCAAAAAACATCTTCGATGCCGAAGAGATCAGTCGGTAACTCATCCGGCTATCACAGGTTCGACGACTCCTGCCAAGGTCGATAACGGAGAACGGCTGCCTCGCCTGGTACGTTCGACCTAGATCAACAGGGAGAAGACCACAACTCGTGAGAGCAACCAGGGATGTCTACTCCGGCCTACCCTTCATTTACCGGAGTCCTTGGGCTTGACTTGACACTTCAGGTTCCGGGGTGGCCTCCTCTGATCGGGGGCTGGCCAGTGGGGAGACGGCGGGGGATGCGACGGGGCTAGCAGGACTACCTGGGTCGGCTTCATAGATCTTCACCGGCTGCCCGCTACGGTCGACGCGGTGGAGCGCAAACGGGCTTCCAGTGTCAGCGCTTTCTTCAGTTGTTGAGCCCTCGACCGTGCGCCAAACAAGACCCCGATTGGTCCACCAGGCGTCGGTGACCATCTGCCCGGCAGGCACGGGCACCTGGTAACCGGGTCCGCCGGCTAAAGGCTGCACCCAGAGGCTGTGGAACGCCAGATCCTGGCCCCCGGGAGCCCAGATGGTATAGGCAACCGCTCGACCATCAGGCGATGGCGCAACCCCAACCACTCGTGCGGCCGGGGCCAGCCGTCCAGCGCTCGCAACCAGGGTCAGATCCTCCCCGCCCGCGGAGATGGAGAACAGATCCCGGCCGGTGCCGGCACCGGCCGGCGCCCCGGACGCGGTGAAGAGAATGCCGCTTCCATCCGGACGCCACGCTAAGTCAGCGACCGAGTCGGCGCTTCCCGGCTGCCGGGGTGCCACCGCAACCGGGTCGAGGGACGGCGCTCCTGTCGACGCAACGTAGAGCGCCGCGTCCGGCGTGTTGGTTCGGTTTGATGCAATAAACGCTACGGCGCCACCGGCGGGAGACCAGGCGGCGGCGGCGGGCGTGAGAGGCTCATCCAGCGCCAGTGGCGCCGGTTCCCCATCGGGAAGAGGAATGGCCCAGAGCCGGCCACCGGTCACGGCCAGGAGGTGATCACCCTGCGGAGACCAGTCCAGGGTCGGCTCATCGAGTCCCGAGGTGGCAGCGCTGCCCGTTGCGTCGCCGGTCGGAGCCTCCAACCCGTCCCACCGGCGGAGCTCGCGACCGTCCGCATCAAGGATGACGAGCGCTCCGCCATCTGGCCCGTCATCCTCACGCAGCAAGACCGCCACCTCATTGGCGGCCGGTGACGAGGCCACAGCAACCACACGAGCGGGCCCAGGATCCAGGATCAGACGCGCGCGGGAGCCGTCACTCGAGACGCTCCAGACCTGATTGCCTTGGAGGAAGAACAACCTGTCCGGGGCTCCTCGCGCCACGAGCAGTGTTTGGGGAGAAGCCTGGGGACGGGGCGCTGATTGGGTGGGCGTCGGTTCCTGCTCCACGGCGGCGGCTGGGGTCGCACCGGCCACATCCTCCGCGGGTATGGGGTCGTTCGCGAAGCGACGGTCGGAATCGTCGGCACATCCAACGAGGGTGGCCAAGGCCAGCAGCGCTAGACCTCCCCAAATGCTGCCACCCATCCGCACGGTCGCGTACCCCTTAACGAGCTCGCATACCCTGGGAGCGTCGCTCTCCATCAGCATGCGCGAAAGTTGTGCAAATCACTGAACTAGGCTGGACACCGCCCTATAGTTACCGTGGGAGGGAAACCAAGGTGGGCTTCTTCGACCGGCTTAGGGTCGATCCAGTATATAACACCCGAGCGGTCGTTCAGCGCACCGGCGTGCCCGCGGACACGTTCCGGGCCTGGGAGCGTCGGTATGGGCTTCCGATGCCAAGCCGCACCGCGGGCAACCAGCGTCTCTACTCCGAGCGGGATGTGGCAATCATCGCCTGGCTGCGTGATCAGACGCGAGGCGGATTGACCATTAGCCAAGCGGTTGCCCTCTTCCGAACTGAGGACGATCAGCCTTCTGCCTCGATCACGCGGGAAGGGGGGTCACGCCCGTCGGATTCGGAAGCGCAATTCCGACCCAGTCAGAACGGTGCCCGCCGGGATCGCCTAGCCGCGTACCGGGATGAGGTCATTGAGGCATTAATCACCTTTGACGCGGCCCGGGCGGACCGCGCGGTGGAAGAAGCGCTGGCCCTCCTGCCCTTGGAGGATGTCTGCCTCAATGTCCTCCAGGCCGCCTTAGTCGAGATTGGCGAGCGTTGGCTTCGAGGCGACGTCAGCATCAGCTCGGAGCACTACGCGAGCCACTTCGTCATGCGCAAGATCGGCACACTGTTCAACTTGTCCCGGCCGGAAGTCGGTCGGGGCCCGCTCCTCGCTGCCTGCGTGGAGGGAGAACTGCACGAGGTAGGCCTGCTGCTGACCTGCCTCTTCCTTTCCCGACGGGGCTACCGCATTGTCTACCTGGGCGCCAACCTGCCGATCGACGACCTTCTCGACGCGACGAATCGGACCAAGCCCGCCCTGGTGCTGCTTTCCGCCTCCACCCACCAAGGCGCGGAGCGTCTCATTGCTGCCTCCCGTCTCCTCAGCGGACCTGCTCCTGCCACCTGCGCTGGGCTGGACGCTCCCAAGGATCACCATCGTCCGCTGCTGGGGTACGGCGGTCACGTTTTCCTCGTTGACCCCGGCCTTCGCGAGAACGTCCATGGCGTTTTTCTCGGCCGCGACGCGGACGAGGCAGTCGCCACGGTCGACCGCGTGCTCGTCACTCCGGCGGCCTGACCGCGGCGCTCGCCTAACCGGAGCCACGTCCCTCACCCACCACACCGACCAGCACCTTCCCGTGGGCGACCGCGAACTCCGGGTCGGCAATACCTTCGACTCCGAGGGGCAGCGGTGCGGCCACGGAGAGAGCCAGGGGGCTGTGCTAGACTCGTTTGTCGATCCTCCCGTCACACCGCACAGTCGGCCGTGGCCGCCAGGGTAGGCTTGCGCCACCGGAGTAACGCGCCATGACATTGTTGACCGTCGGGGATGTTGAGCATGTGGCCGCCCTCGCCCGGCTCGGGTTGACCGAGACCGAGAAAGACCGGCTGAGGGACCAACTCTCCTCGATCCTAGAGCACATTGCGGCTCTCAATGAGGTCGATACCTCGTCCATTCCACCAACCGCCCAGGTCATCGCCCAGGCGAACGTTCTTCGCGCTGATCAGGTCCGTCCTTCCCTGCCACGAGAGCGTGTCCTCGCCAACGCGCCGCGCCATACCGACGGCTTCTTCGAGGTCCACGCGGTGCTCACTGGAGCGGACGAGGGGGACGCGTGATGGGCGCCCCAACCTCTGATCCACTCCGTGACGACCTGACGGTGCTGTCGGCGGCCGAGGCGCGGAGCCATCTCGATGCTCGGGCGTTCTCCGCGGTCGAGCTGATAGAGGCTCACCTCAGGCGCATCGCCGCGCTGGACGGCAACCTTCACTGCTACATCGAGGTCATGGCGGAGGTCGCCCGAAGCCAGGCGCAAGCGGCCGATGAGCGTATCGCCCGCGGAGAGGCGGATCTGCTGACCGGGATACCGGTCGCCTTGAAGGACGTACTCTGCACCATCGACGCACCAACCACCGCCGGATCCCAGATCCTGCGGGGCTACCGTTCACCCTATGACGCCACCGTTGTGGCTCGCCTTCGAGACGCCGGCGCGGTCTTCCTTGGCAAAGCCAACACGGATGAGTTCGCGATGGGATCCTCCACCGAGCACTCCTCCTTCTTCACGACCCGCAACCCGTGGGATCCGACGCGGGTCCCGGGCGGGAGCAGCGGCGGGCCGGCGGCCGCCGTCGCCGCGGGAGAGGCTACCCTCGGTCTGGGGTCGGACACGGGAGGCTCGATCAGGCAGCCCGCCGGCTTCTGCGGCGTGGTGGGCTTGAAGCCCACCTACGGCCGCGTCTCGCGCTATGGCCTCATCGCGTTTGCCAGCAGCCTGGACCAGATCGGCCCCTTCACACGGACGGTCGAAGACGCGGCCATCCTGCTCTCCGCCATCGCGGGGCAGGACCCCTGCGATGCGACGTCTGCCCCGGTACCCGTGCCCAATTACCGGGCAGCGCTGAGCGAGGATCTCCGGGGGATCAGGATTGGGGTTGCCGAGGAGTACAGCGTCGAGGGGATGGAGCCCGGCGTGCAACTCGCCGTCGACGCGGCCCTGCACCGGCTGCAGGAGCTCGGCGCCGAACTTGTGTCGGTAAGCTTGCCGCACACCAAGTACGCCCTTCCGACGTACTACATCACGGCTCCCGCTGAGGCCAGCGCAAACCTCGCCCGCTTTGACGGCGTCCGGTTCGGGCTGTCGGTGGAAGCACCCACCCTGCGTGAGACCTACGAGCGGACTCGGGGCGAGGGCTTCGGGCCAGAGGTCAAGCGGCGAATCATGCTCGGCACCTACGCGCTCAGCAGCGGCTACTACGATGCGTATTATGTCAAGGCTCAGAAGGTCAGGACCTTGCTGAAACGGGACTTCGACCAGGCCTTCGAGCGCGTCGACGCGATCGTAGCACCAACCTCCCCCACGACGGCTTTCCCGATTGGTGCCCGCACAGACGATCCGTATCAAATGTACCTGGCCGACATCTTCACCATCCCCGCGAACATGGCGGGAATTCCGGGTGTCTCTGTACCCTGCGGCTTCGCTGAGGGGTTGCCGGTGGGGCTTCAGATTCTCGGCCGCGCCTTTGACGAGGCTGGCGTGCTGCGTATCGCCCACGCCTACGAACGTGCTGAGTCCTGGGTCTCTGTGCACCCGCCCATCACCAGCGAGATCGCGGGATAAGCTCGCGGCCAGTCACCACCACGTCCGGCGGTGACCTTCGACCAGAGGTCCGAGCGCCAACCGGCAACGGCTGATCAGCGTCCTCCCGTCCTGGTGCGTTGACGGGGAGCAATGACGGCCCTATTCTCCGCAGACGGAGAGAGCCAGATTTGACGGGCGAGGCCAACGAGTCCTCCAGGACCTCAAGCGCTCCTGGTTGAGAAGGCTAGATGGCCCAGTCAGCAGTCTTCACGGAACCGGGCAGGCCCGCCATGCAACTTCTCAGCAGGACCCTCAACGCCGGCTTACGCGGTGGAAGAGGTGTCTGGCTCCGGTTCCGATCCGCTTCCACGCCATCAGTTCCCCGGACAAACCTCCCGCAACCTCACACAGCGGTGGGCCAACGCGGTACAAGTCGCTGGCTGGGCATGACCGAACCCGTCGTCGCGATGACGGATTACATCCTCGCCTTCGAGGCATCCTTGTTCGCCGCCCACACTGCCCGGCAGCCGACAAACCAGCTGACCTTGCGCTCTTGGCTCACGGTCTTCTTCGGCTCCATCGCGGCGGCATCACTGGCCGGCGGAACGGTGCATGGGTTTTTCCCGGGACCCGAAAGCAAGGGACATAGGTTTCTCTGGACCGTCACGTACGTTGCCATCGGTGTCACGGCCCTCGGGACCTGGGTCGTTGGGGCTAAGATCGCCTGTCCTCCTCCCATCGCCCGGCTCGTCACCGGCATGGCGACAGTCGCCGTCGCGGCCTACCTGATCGTGGTGCTGTTCATCAGCCGGCGGTTCATGGTCGCGATCGCGGCGTACGTCCCCGCGACGTCGTTCCTCCTCGGCGCACTGCTGCTGCGGTACCGCCTCACTGGGAATCCGGCGATGCTCGTCCCTGTGGCCGGCGTCGTGCTCACCTTCGTCGCCGCGGCGGTGCAGGTCGGGCGACTGACGGTTCACCCCCACCTGCTCGACCACAACGCCCTCTACCACCTGATCCAGGCCGCGGCGCTGGCTCTCCTCTTCGTCGGGGTTGGGAGCTTGCTTGATTCGGATCGCCAGACTTCTCCGGCGGTGGTTGTTCCCCGGGTGGCACGATGACCGCGACAGCGGAGCCGGCCGCGCTCGAGGACCTTCCGGTTCCCCCGACACCCCTCGTGGGACGGGACCAAGAGGTAAGCCTCATCTCCGCCCTCTTGGAGCGCGCCGACGTGCGTCTAGTCACCCTTACGGGACCCGGCGGGGTCGGCAAGACCCGGCTTGCCCTAGAGGTCGCCCGCGCCCATCGCATGGCGTCATTTTTCCCCGATGGTGTCCGGCTGGCACGCCTCGCGGCGATTCGTGATCCCGATCTTGTCCTGCCGACCATCGCGCAAGCGATTGGCGTGCGGGAAGCCGCCGGCCGGTCCCTGCCCGACCTCTTGCGGTCCGAGCTTCGTCCGCGCGCGACTCTCCTCGTCCTCGATAACTTTGAGCAGGTCGCCTCGGCTGCCCCGCTTCTTGCCGATCTTCTCGCAGCCGCCCCCGACGTGAAGGCACTCGTCACGAGTCGCTCCCGGCTCAACGTTCGCGGCGAGCACGACGTTCCGATCCCCCCCTTGCGGCTGCCGACAACGGGGATGGAATCCTCGCCCGGCGCTCTCGCCGGCTCCGACGCTGTCCAGCTCTTCCTAGCGCGCGCACGCGAGATTCAACCGGACTTCGCGCTGACGGAGGAGAACGTAGTTGCGGTCGCCGAGATCTGCCGCCGCCTAGATGGGCTGCCGCTGGCGATCGAGCTGGCAGCGGCCCGTCTTGGTGTTCTTGCTCCACCGGCGATGCTGGGTCGGATGAATCGGCGTCTCCCATTGCTAACTGGTGGCCCCCGCGATCTCCCGGATCGTCAGCAGACGCTTCGCGCCGCCATCGCTTGGAGCGACGACCTCCTCAACTCGGACCAGCGAACCCTCTTCCACCGCCTGGCGACCTTCGCGGGGACTTGGTCTTTGGAGGCAGCTGAGGTCGTTTGCGGCGGAGGGGAAGGTTTGGGTGCCGGTCGACAGACAGCAATGACGGATGACCCTCTGCGGCCGACGTCGGCACCCCTGGAGGTTCTTGACAACCTCGCGGCCCTGGTCGACCACAGCTTGGTGGGACAAGAGCGCACCACGGGTGGCACCCCCCGGTTTCGGATGTTGAGCACTATTCGAGAGTACGCGCTGGAGCGACTGGAAGCCGCGGGTGAGGCGGAAGCCATCCGCGAGCGGCACGCTCATTACTTCCTTGAGTTGGCGGAATCCGCGCGGGTGGGGCTGACGGGCGGGGAACAAGCCATCTGGCTGGATCGGCTGGAAGCCGACCAACCCAACCTGCGAGCCGCTCTTGCCTGGCTCTGTGAGCAAGGTGCGGACAATCAGGCCCTCCGGCTCGCCGGCTCTGTCTGGCTGTTCTGGTTCACCCGAGGCCATCTCTCCGAGGGCCGGGAACGCCTTGCCGCCGTGCTCGCGCTGCCCAAAGACGCTGCCGACCCAGCTCTACGAG
>JALYMD010000201.1 GCA_030773875.1 Chloroflexota bacterium
GAGCGCCGCTTGGCGCTGGCAGCTTCGGGAACAGGACCCCGCTCCGGGGTGATGCTGCCGCTGGCAGTGGTCACGTTGGTCCCGTCTTCTCCCGAATTCCTTGCCTCTTCCCTCCCCCCTTGGGGCCGTGGTACAGATGGGATCCATGACGCCAACCAAACCCGAAACCCGATCCCGTCGCAGCCGCCTGGTGCGTGCCGATTCGGCCGGCAAACACTTTCCCCTCTCCGCCATCGAACGTGGAACAGAGATCCTGCGGCTCCTGGATGCCCATCTGTACCTGAGCAATGACCAGATCGAGACACTACTGTTTCGGCATGGACCAACGGCGTCCGGCAAAGATCGCTCCCCGAAAGGGGCGGCCTATGCCGCCAACACCGCTCTGCGCCGCCTCTTTGATACCAGCTACCTCGATCGGATCCCGGTCTTCCTACCGGGCACCAAGCCCCACACGGTCAAAGCCCACTACGTCAATACCCTCTCCACGCGGGGAGCACGGGTGGCGTCTGAGATGCTCAAGCAAGAGGGACGTATCCCTCGCTGGCGGCGGTCACTCCTCCCCCACCCCTGGCAGCCGCTCCTGCATGGGTACTGGATCCGGCAATTCGCCGTCACGGGAAAGGCGGCGTGTGAGGCGCAGGGCTGGCGGTGGTGGTCCTGGTTCGACGACCGGCAGCTGGCGGCACTGAAGAAAGAACACGGGGCGCGCTTTGCGGCCGTCCCGGACGGCTTCTTTGTCATTACCAACCCGGAGACGGGCAAGGACTTTCCCCACTTTCTCGAGATCGACCTGGGGACCGAGACAGTGGCGGCCCGCTCCCCTGGCCGGCTCGACTGGCGGGGCAAAGTTGAGAGTTACCTGGACTATTTCGATCACAACTTTCGGGATCAATTCGGACTCAACGCGTTACCGATCGTGCTGGCGGTGACCGAGTCGGAGCGTCGCTTGGCGCACCTGCTGGCGGCAACTGGGGCGGCGGGTGGTGGTGGCCGGTTCTGGTTCACCACGCTGGGCCGACTCTTCTCCCCTCCCGGCGTCCAGGATGGTCACGAAAGCACGGCGTCTGACGGGCTAGAAGGAGCCTTCTGGGCCTCGATCTGGCGGGTGCCGACATCGAGCCAGATGCGGAGTTTGGCGAGCCGCTGCGGGGCGTCGAGAGCCGTTGGCGGGTCGGCGGGAGCAGCCATCACAACGGACTGCGAGGATGACGGGAAGGGACTCGCTCTCTAGGCGGCCAGGGCACCAGTTACGGCGGTGAGGACGCGATCGAGGTCGAACGGCTTGGGGATGAAGGGCACGCCGGGAACGGCACGGTGCGAGGTAACGGCGCTCATCAGGATGACGGGGATCCCCCGCAGGCGGAGCTCTATGGCGATCGCCAGGCCATCAAGCCCAGGCATCATCACGTCGCTCACCACCAGATCCGGGGGTGAGCGGTTGATCGCGTCGAGAGCGGTCCGCCGTCGAAACAGCGGTCCACCGCATAGCCCTCGTCCTCCAGAAGGTCGGCCAGCAGGGACACGAAGGTCGGCTCGTCGTCGATGACGAGGACGGTCTTCTGATCCATGTGGAGGTCCCTGCGCACCCGACGGCCGCTGATGGGAGCATCGATGCCCCCCGATTGTCCTATCGAACATGCACGATAAGTGCCGCGAAGAACAGTCTGTGCGGCGAGACCTGTCCGGACACATGATCTCGGGTGACGCTTTCCTGAGCGGACATGCATCTAACTGGTCGATCCATGCGGTCAGAGAGAATGTCCGTTCCCCGATCGGCTTCAGCCGACGTCCGTGGTGGTGCGCAATCCCAGCCGATCCTCGACAACCGCGAAGAAGTAGGCCATCCGGTTGCGCGGCAGCGGGGCTTTCCCCGGATCCCGTCGCCGGTCGCGCACTTCTGCGCTGGTCTGGAAGAGCACATCAAGAAACACATCCCGCCCGACTCCGGCCTGCTGAAACAGGTTCATGGCCCGGGTGGTGGACGCTTTGGGGCTGGCGGTGTCCCCGAGTTCAGGAGCTAACCGTGCGATCGTCGCGGCGATGGCCAACCGGTCTTCTCCCCCGGCTGGCTTGGGGCTTCGACGGCGGACCACGGCGGCCAACGATTCCATCCCGGCAGCTGGCGAAATCTGCTCGGAAGGGGTTGGGCTGGGGTAAAGCTGCGCCTCCCCTGCTTCCCCCATTTCTCTGAGATGGATCTCTTTCGAATCTTCGAAATCTGTATTTTTGCCTTCTGTCTTTTGTGTGTCTCGCTGGTGCGACAAGGCTTGTCTCACGGCTGAGACACGGGGGGCGGAGTGGACCTTGTCTCGCTGTTGAGACACGGGGGTTGTCTGTTCGCTCACTCCCGATGAGGCGGCCTTGAACCGGAGGCGGTAGGTCGTCGCCTCGTTACCACGTTGCACACTGGAGCGGCGCTCGGCCAGGATCACGCCCTTCTCCCGTAGGCCGGCGAGCCCCCGGGCGACGGTGGCCTTGGAGAGTCCGGTGCCGCGATCGAGGACCTGGCCCTCGCGGGTGGTGATGCCCGAGACCATCTGGGAGAGGGAGATAGCGTCGGCGTCACGCTTGAAGCCGAAGGTGCGGCGGACGATGTAAAGCAAGACCCGGAGTTCGGCATCGGAGAGCTGGGGCATCAAGACGTCGAAGAGCTCATCGGGCACTTGGGTGAAGTTGGGGCTAGCAAAGCCGTCGAAGGTGGTGGGTGTGGACTGATCGCGGGTCATGGGTCCAGCATGGAGAAGGGGAGGGGGACGTGTCTAGTCCCGGACGGGAGTCCGGGGCGGAGGGGACGGACGGGCGTCCGGGGCGTACGGGATCAGGAGTGAAGGGTTGGATGGGGCGTACGCCCGTACGGGGCGGACGGGGCGAGTTGTGGCCCCTGGATGGGTGGCTAGTCGGCGGGGGAGTGCTCGTCGAGGTAGCGGTCGATGGCGTCGCGGACCATCTTGCTCATCGAGCCGGCCTCGCCGCGCTGGCGCTGCTCCTCGGCCACCTCCCGCAGCCGATCGAGCTGGTCCATGTAGAGCTCGAAGGGGTGGCGGATCATCTGGCGCTTGAGGGGGCGGACGGGGGGAGCGGATTCCTGGGCCGGGACCGGTTGTCCTGGCGGGGGAGAGACGATCTCCTCCGAAGGCGTGGATTCCTGTGGTGCGGGTGCATCAGGGCGCTTGAAGAAGCTAGAGGCGCCGCGGAGTTCGTTGGCGATCTTGTTCGGATCGGGGCGCTGCTT
>JALYMD010000202.1 GCA_030773875.1 Chloroflexota bacterium
AGATCTCGCGAACCGGCACTGTCGCCGGCTCGGCCGCCGGAGGTATGAGGAGCAAGGGCGAAACAGGTGATGGGACGCGTGGCGATCGTGACCGACAGCACGGCCGACCTCCCGCCCTCGCTGCGGGACCAACACCGCGTGACGGTCGTTCCCCTCAACGTTCACTTCGGCGACGACGTCTACCGAGATCAGGTCGATATCACCACCGACGCGTTCATGGAGCGGCTGCAACGCTCACCGGCCCTCCCCACCACGTCGCAGCCAGCCTCCGGGCTCTTCGAGGAGACCTTCCGCCGCCTCGCCGCCGACCATGACGCGATTGTCGCCGTCCTCATCTCGGGCAAGCTCAGTGGCACGGTCATGTCAGCCACGATCGCTCGGGATGCGGTAGCGGACCTCGTGCGCGTGGAGGTGGTGGACTCCCGTAACGCGTCGCTCGGCCTCGGATTTCAGGTTCTCCGAGCGGCAGAGCTTGCCGCCGATGGGATGGCCGCGACAGATATCGCCGCCCGTCTGGAGGCTGAGACGGGCGCGTACCATCTGGTCTTCTTTGTTGACACCCTGGAGTATCTGCAACGGGGCGGCCGGATCGGGAAGGCTGCCGCCATGGTGGGATCGATGCTCAACCTGAAGCCGTTGCTGCGGGTCGATGAGGGCCAGATCGTGCCGTTTGAACGCACGCGCACCCGTGGACGGGCACGGCGCGGGCTCATCGAGTTCGCTCGCGGCCTTCCACGAACGGAGCGCCTCGCGGTGGTGCACAGCACGACCCCGGACGAGGCTGAGCAACTTGCCGCGGAGTTGAGCGCCACGGCGCTCCTGCCCCGCGATCGGGTGGTTGTCGCTCAGTTTGGGCCGGTGATTGGGACCCACGTCGGACCCGGCGCCATGGGGGTCGGCATTTACGAGGGGGAGACCAGCTAGGTGACGATGGATACTGCGCAGGCTGCGTCCCACGGGCGCCTCGTGAAGGTCGTCACTGACTCGACCTCGGATCTTCCCCGGGAGCTTGCCGCATCCCTTGATGTCGCCGTCGTGTCGCTCACGGTGAGCTTTGGCGATCGCGTCTATCGCGACGGTGTGGATCTCGACCAGGCCGGCTTCCTCCGAGAGTTGGGAGCTACGCCAGATCTCCCTAAGACATCCCAGCCCCCGACCACCGCCTTCGAGGAGGTGTTCCGGTCGGCGCTCGCGAGTGGGTGGGACGTCGTCTGCGTGACCATCGGAAGCGGATTTTCAGGCACCCATAACGCTGCCCGCCTTGCGGCGGAGGCAGTCGGCGCCGACCACGTGCGGGTGATTGACTCGGCGACCGCTTCCATGCGCACCGGGTTGGCAGTCATCGAAGGAGCCATGGCCGCCCAGCGGGGTATGGACGCCGCAGGCGTAGCCGCAACAGTGGAATCGGTGTTGGCCCGCTCTGAGCTCTACGCGGTGCTGGAGACGTTGGAGTACCTGCAACGCGGCGGCCGGATCGGGCGAGCGTCGCAGCTCGTCGGGTCGCTGCTGTCGATCAAGCCCGTCCTGACCCTCCGGGACAACGAGGTAGTGCCGATCGAGCGTGTCCGCACGTGGCGAAAAGCGCTCGACCGGATGGTGGAGATCGCCAGGAACCAAGGACAGCTGGACAACATCGTCATCCTGCACGTCGGCAACCAGGACGATGCCCAAGTCCTGGCCGAGCGACTGGCTGAGTTGATCCCCGGCCGCGCTCCCATGGTCGGGGAGATGGGACCGGTGATCGGGACCTATGCCGGCCCAGGCGCCGTCGGGATCGTGACCATGAGGCCATCGTAGCCATCCATCGGCTCGCCGAACATCTCTTACCGCCACGATTTTTGCGCTGTTTCCCCGCTGAACCACAACGGCGACTACGTCGAGCGCTGACGCGGCATCCGCGCGGGGCCCCTGAACAACCTCAACCGCAAAATCCCGGAGATGGTCGGTCGAGCTCGTCGGGGTGGGGTACACTGAAGCTTGCCCCATAAGCATAGGCGTCCCCGCCATCTCGGGACGGAAACGACCCAAGTGAGCTCAACTCGCCGACAATCAGAACAGTCGCGGGCCGCGTCTCCCCGGGTGGAGGACCCGCTGGAGGCTGCGCTGGAAGGCCTTCGCCGGGAGTGGCGGGCTGGTTTCGACGACCGCCTCGCGGTGGCGATCACGCAGTCTTCCGTCCGGTGGCTCCGCGAGCGAGCGGCCACCCAGCAAGCAGCCGCTGCCATTGAGGAGATCGAACGCCGTTTGGGAAGGTACCGCTCCCTGCCACGGGAGCAGCGCAAGGCTGAGGTTGAGCAGCTTGCCGGTGCCCTGAACGCCCTCCGGCCCCATATCCGCCTCTCGGAGGCCCCTGCGGCGCCGTTCGGCAGGCTACCGACGGCCATTGATCCTGGTCGATCCCGGCGCTCCAGCAACAAGACAACCGCTGACTCTCCGCGCACGGCGGTGAAGCCGCTGGCGCCCGATGATCCCGTTACTGCCCTCCCCCGGGTAGGTACATCGGTGGCTCAGAAACTGGAGAACCTGGGAGTTACCACCGTCCGGGATCTCCTGACTCTCTCGCCTCGGGAGCACATCGATTACTCCCGCGCCGTCCGCATTGGCTCCGCGATTGACCTGCGAGACGGCGAGCGTTTGACCGTGCGGGGGGAGATCATTGACCTTCAGGAGCACCGTGGTCCCGGGAAGGGGCGCGTGGTCGTCAAGCTCTCCGATGGCAGCGGCTGGTTGCGGGTCACCTGGTTCAATACCTACCTTGCCCGTCAAATGCGGCTCGGCGACGAGATCGTCGTCAGCGGCAAGTTGGAGATGGGGTTCGGCCGACCCTCCCTGACTTCCCCCGAGTGGGAACGTGTCGGGGACGGTTCGCTTTCGACCGGGCGGCTGGTCCCCGTCTACCCGCTGACCAAGGATCTAGGGCAGAAGACGCTACGAGCGCTCACTCGAGCGGCGCTGGACGCAACCCATGCAACGATTGAGGATCATCTGCCGCGCAAGGTACGGGAAAGAAACCACCTCATTGGTCTCGTGGATGCGTACGAGCAGCTTCACTACCCCGCTGAGTGGGGCGATCTGGAGCTTGCGCAGCGGCGACTGGCCTTCGACGATCTCTTCCTGCTTCAACTTGGCCTTGTTCGCCGGAAACGGGAACGCAAGGCGGCGGGAGGCGTGGCGTTTCACGTCGACCCTGGTTTGCTGCGACGATTTGGATCAGGCCTACCATTTCGCCTGACCGAAGCCCAGGAGCGGGCACTGGGAGAGGTTGTCGCTGACCTCGCCCGTCCAGAACCAATGACCCGCCTGCTCCAGGGGGACGTGGGTTCCGGTAAGACGGTCGTTGCGGCAGCGGCGGCGCTCGTCGTGGTTGGGAACGCCTTTCAGGCAGCGGTGATGGCCCCGACCGAGATCCTCGCCGAACAGCACTACCACAACTTCAGGGGACTCTATGCGCACCTCAACGAGGAGGAACGGCCGGCCGTCGCGCTTCTCACGGGGAGCACGAGGGCAGCCGAACGGCGCGATACCCTCGCCGCGGTGGCCAGCGGGGAGGTGGATGTGCTGGTTGGAACCCACGCCTTGATTCAAGGCACCGTGGCGTTCCCCCGCCTTGGCTTAGCCGTGGTTGACGAGCAGCACCGCTTTGGCGTCCGGCAACGCTCCGAGTTGCCGGGTAAGGGCATTGGTACCCAACCCGACACGCTCTCGATGACGGCAACCCCGATCCCGCGTACCCTCAACATGGTACTCAACGGGGACCTGGATGTGTCAGTCATCGGGGAACTCCCGCCGGGCCGGGTTCCAATTGAGACCCGGCGTTACGTGGGCTTCGACCGCGTCCGTGCCTACGATCTCGTGCGGGAGCAGGTCCGTCTGGGGCACCAAGTCTTCGTTATCTGCCCTCTTGTGGAGGAATCGGAGGCGGTAGAAGCGAAGGCGGCCGTCGCCGAGGCGGAGCGCCTCCAGCGTGAGGTGTTCCCTGACCTACGAGTCGCGCTGCTCCACGGCCGGATGAGTGGCAAGGAGAAGGACGCGGTCATGACCGCTTTCCGAGACCGCGAGGCCGACATCCTCGTCTCCACCTCGGTGATCGAGGTAGGCATCGACGTCCCCAACGCCGCGGTGATGCTGATTGAGGGAGCAGATCGCTTCGGCCTCTCACAGCTCCATCAGTTCCGCGGCCGGGTCGGACGCGGCGGTGCCAGGTCCTACTGCTTGCTCCTCGCGGAGGAAGCAACGCCCGAGGGTGAGGCACGGCTTCAAACGATGGTTGAAACGACCGACGGCTTTGTGCTGGCCGAGAAGGATCTGGAGCTGCGCGGCCCGGGCGACTTCATCGGTACGCGCCAGAGTGGTTTGCCGGAAATGAGCTGGCTCGACGGCAGCTTTGACACTCGGCTCCTTGACCAGGCCCGGGAAGCCGCCGAGGAGGTGCTGACGAGCGACCCGGAGCTCGGCACGCCGGAGCACACCCGACTTGCGCGGCGCCTGGACCTCTTCTGGACCAAAGCGTCACCAGACGTACCTCTGTAACCTGGTGATACACGCCTCTTATGCGGGACTCACAGAGCAGGATGCTGACGGGGCCGGGAGCGGGCGCCACCGCCACGTCGTCCATCCCGTCGCTCCCAAACTTGCCAATCTCCTCGATCCGTCGAAAACTCGAACTGGGGGGCTCTGACGTGCGCGTGATCGCGGGGGAAGCGAAGGGGTTCCGGCTCAAGGGGCCTCCAAGCACCAACACCCGCCCCATGGCCGATAAGATCAAGGGGGCGCTCTTCTCCATGCTCGGTTCCCTGGGGGTAGAACCCCACCGGGTGCTTGACCTCTATGCTGGGACGGGAAGTATCGGCATCGAGGCCTTGTCCAGGGGGGCGTCATGGGCGGACTTCGTGGAGCAGAACGCCGCCGCCTGTGCAGTCATTCGGACCAACCTCGCGCACACCAAGTTCGATCGCGCGGCGCGGGTCCACCACATCCCGGTGGCGGCCTATTTGGGCCGGGTTGAGCCGCCATACGATTTAGTGGTGATGGATCCACCCTATGCCGACCCGGAGATTTTGCCGATGTTGGAACGAGTCGGGCGCTCGGCACTGGTACAATCCGGCTCCGTCGTAGCCATCGGTCATTCTCCGCGGGTCACACTTCCCGAGCGGACCGGGCTTCTCGAACGGATCCGAGAGCGGTGCCACGGGGACAGCTGCTTCTCGGTGTACGAGGTGGGCGCAACTGAAGGCGATGCATTGGATGTCCCGTAGGCGCCCAGCGGTCGCACACCTCGTGAACCAGGGAGGCGAGACCGAGCTATGACCGTGGCGATCTACCCGGGCAGCTTCGACCCGATCACCGTGGGACACGTCGACCTCGCGCTTCGGGCTGCCCGTATCTTCGACCGTCTTATCGTGGCGGTCTACGCGGGTGAGGAGAAACCGGGTCGGCTTTTCTCGGCCGACGAGCGAATCGCTCTTGCCCGAGAGGCTCTCGCTGGCGCCGCAACCGGCGAGATTGTCGTTGACAGCTTTTCCGGCCTCACCGTAGAGTACGCGCGCGCTATGAAGGCGACGACGATCGTGCGCGGTTTGCGGGCCGTCTCGGACTTTGAGTACGAGTTCAAGTTGGCCCATATGAACGACCATCTTGCGCCGGAGATCGACGTCGTCTGTCTCATGACCTCCTCTCGCCATTCGTTCATCAGCTCTAGCCTGATCCGCGAGGTGGCCGCGCTGGGCGGTGATTTGGACGGCTTAGTACCAGAGCACGTGCGGGACGCACTGCGGGCGAAGTTCTCTGAACGGGCGAAGGTGGGCACGTAACCTCGCCACCTTGCGAGGACCGATGAAGGTTGGGGTCCCAGCGGATCCCGACGGACCTAATGGAGCACAGACACAGGCAATGCAGGACGGCGAGGGACCACACGAGGACGGAACCGTTGACATCCTCTACCTGGTTGACCGGCTGGAAGAGCTGGTCGGCGTGGGCAAACGCGTGCCGTTCAGCGGCCGCGTGATGGTGGAAGAGGAAGAGTTCCTCGCACTGGTTGACCAACTACGGGTAGCCGTCCCGAACGAGATTAAACAGGCCCAGCGGGTCATCAAGGAGCGGGAGCGAATCATCGGCGAAGCGCAGGACGAGGCCGCTAAGATCGTGAGGACGGCGCGCGAACGCTCGGAGTACTACGTCTCCGAACAAGGGGTCCTCAACGAGGCGCGACAGCAGGGCGAGGAGATTCTTCGCCAAGCGGAGGAGAAGCGCAAGCGCGCGATGGGCGAGGTCGATGCGTACGCCCTGCAGGAGATTGCCAAGGTCGAAGAGGGCATGCGCGAAGCGTTCGCGATCATCGACGGCGCCCTGCGGGAGACCTTGGCGTCGTTGAGCACCACGAAAAGCCATATCGGACGCTAACAAGCCCGGACATGAGCATCGCCAGCCGGGGTTCGTGGTGGTAGATCGTCTGTCTGTGCGTTGCCGCTCTTCAGCCAGCAGTTGCTCCGGTGGCTCTGTTCGCCCTCATCCCAACGGCTGACGATCCTTATCCTCCGACGTGACGCTTCCAGGCGCTTCTCTGACGGACACAACGGGACGGCCGGACGCTGCTTCCTTGTATCGCCTGAAGCCATTTCATCAACGACGGACAGTTGCCGGCGAGATCCGGCGGTGGTGGTCGTTCAGGGCTTGGACGCCGCGGCCGGGCCCCACGATGGACTTTTCCACGCGGGAGAGGTGTGCCCCCTGTCACGAGGGCTTTCAAATAACCGTGTTCTTCAGACACGTTGGGTTCGCCACGGAACGACGGCCCGAAAGCCCCATGGACGCGCTGACGTTGACGAAGATGACCGTCACATCGTCTGAGCAAGCCGTGATGGAGTGAGTGAGAGGGTGTCTGGGTAGCCGTCACTGAGCAAGGCGGGCCGCCATCAAGCGGATCCTGCCGTGGTAGATCCAGGCTTCTTCGGTCGCCGGTAGCGCCTCGGAGTCCTTGCTGAGGCGCCGGCTGCGGCCCAGTCGGGTGAAGGTCGGCTCCACCACCCAGCGGCGGGGCATGACGCGGAAGCCCTTGGGGGGCGCGAGCGGTGGCTCCTGCGCCGGATCAACCCAGACGGCGCGGAGCCCGGCGCCGGGATGTGAACCACCTCCAACCGCCACCCTAACTCCGCCGCGACCCACTCCGCGAAAAGCCGTTTGTCCCCCCATCGACCCAGACCAGTTCCATCCGCGGGACCACCCGATCCAAGCCGGTCAACACGGGCCTCGCCCCCGTGGCGTCGGTCTCCTCGGCCGGGTGAACGCGCGCCTTCAGCACGAGGCCGACCGTGACGACCAGCAGGTGGCGCTTGCGACCGCTGACCTTCTTGCCCGCGTCGTACCCGCGCGGCTTCCTTTTTCCGTGGTCTTGGCCGATCGGCTGTCCACGATCGCCGCGCCGGGCGTCGGCTGGCGTCCGGCCCGGGCGCGGACGCACTCCCGCAGCGCGGAGTTGAGGGCTCCCCAGGTCCCGTCGAGGCGCCAGCGCCGGAGGGCGTCGTAGACGGTTTGCCAGAGCGGTAGGTCGTGCGGCAGCGCCCGCCACGGGACCCCGTTGCGCAGGACGGAGAGGATCCCGTCGACGATCTCGCGGTGCGCGTGCTTCGCTGGGCGTCCCCCCAGCTTCGGGTCCGCAACGAGGGGCGAGGATCGTCCACTATGCCTCGGTTAGGCCGGAAGGAGAGACTCGACAGCGCATGGCGGGGCTCCGATCTGCGCTAGACTGGTGAGGATACGCCCCAGGCTACCCCCTTTCCAGACCCCCTCTGAGAGTCCTTGAAGGCCCTGGGCGTGCGGCTGGCGATCGACGACTTCGGGGCGGGCTACTCGTCGCTTGGATATCTGCGTCGCCTTGCCGTTGATACCCTGAAGATCGACCGCTCCTTCGTCGAAGGCATGGGGCACCACGGCACCGATGGGGCGATCGTCGAGGCAATCACTTCCCTTGCCCACACCATCGGCATGGATGTCACCGCAGAGGGCATGGAAACGTCGGAACAACTCTCCCGAGTGCTAGCGGCGGGTTGCGATCAGGCTCAGGGCTATTATTTCGCTGAGCCGCTTCCCCTGGAAAAGCTCGACCACCTGCTCTCCAGTAGGATCCCCTATGCCCTCATCAGTGACGCTCTGCAGGGACCGGCACCAGAACTGGTCCGGGCGCCGGCTAGTCGAGGACGGCCGGGGGGACGGCAGACAGAGCCATCCCGGCCGCTCCCATGATCCCGCTAAAATTGACGGGTTCGTCCTGGGAACCTATACTCTCTGGGTTGCGCCGGCTCTTGTCCGGCGCGTTTGCACGCTGAAAAACCCGTGTCCGGCGGCCGTTCCCGGACTCACACGTCCCCATCATGGCACTGGATCACGGCCACGGCCTAGACCTGCAGAATGACACCGTTGTCAACGTCGTCGGGCTGCTCAAAGGGCAGGTCGGCAACACGCGGAGCTACGCGCTCCACCTTGATGCCTTCCCCCTGGACGATGAGCTTACGGCCGAGGGGGTGACCGGCGAGGTGAGGCTGACGAGGCTGCAGGATCGCATCCTGGCGGACGTCAATGCACGAGGCCGGGTGGAGTTGGAATGCGTCCGCTGCCTGCGGCCGTATGAACAACCTTTTGAGACCGCCTTCACCGAAGAGTACCGCCAGATGGTGGACGTTCGGACGGGTGCGAACATTCCGGCGGAACTCGTGACTGACAAGGACGCCGACGACGAGGTCTTTGAGATCGACGAGAACCACGAGTTGAATCTTGGCGAAGCGCTACGCCAGTGGATTGTCCTCACGCTGCCGATGCGCGCTGACTGTGGCTCTGATTGCCCAGGACCGGACGTGACAGAGGTAGGTGAAGGCGAACCCGTGGATGAACGCTTTGCGGCGCTCTCACGCCTCCTGGACGAGGATTCTGCGGGCTGACGTGGCTCGCTGCATACTGGATGGATCGTAGACACCGCGGCAATCCGCGGCAACGCCCGGCGAGCGAGCCGGTCCGAACGAAGGGAGAACGACAGTGGGTGCTCTACCCAAACAGCGCATTAGCCGGCACCGCCAGGGCAACCGCCGCCGGCATCACCATATCGAGGCCCTCAATCTCGTGGAGTGCCGCAATTGCCGCGAATTGAAGCGGCCGCATCACGTCTGTCCCAACTGCGGGATGTACAACGGCCGTCAAGTGATCGAGATCGAAGAGCGCCAGCGCCCAGAGGCATAACTCGACCGGCGGCCGGGTGCAGTTCCTGGGAACTGCAC
>JALYMD010000203.1 GCA_030773875.1 Chloroflexota bacterium
CTCCCGAGGGTCGATGTCGTGGGTGCGTAATGCATCACCACAATTTTGACCTTCGCATCGAGCTGGCAGAGGGCCTGGTCGAGACGTACCGCCTCGCGCCGGGCTCGGACTGCGAGCGCTTGGGCCGCGCGGTGGTGCGGCAGCGCAGGACCCTCGTCCGGCCAGAACCCGCCTCCGTACCCGCCCACGCCCGCGAAGCCAAGTCGCACACCGATATCGAGCACGGTCGCTTCGCCGTCCAGGAGGGTTACGCCCGCACTCTCCAAAATCCGCCGAAAGGCTGTCCGGCGGAGGCAGCGGCGATCGTGGTTGCCCAGGACGGCGACGATTGGCAAGCCAACCGGACGCAACAGATCGGCCGCGGCCTCCACTTCCGGAATCCGACCCCCGTCGGTGATATCGCCCGCAAGCACCAAAACGTCCGCCTGGTCGCCCAAGGCGAGGAGCTCGTCGGCCATCCCGAGTGGGACCCCGGCGCGGATATGGAGGTCTCCGACGGCCGCAATCCGAACCACCCGCTACCTTCTCCGAAGCATGACACGCTGTTCCAACATCAGAGACCTCCCGGCCGGGCGGCGCTCCGCGCGAGCGCATGCGTCACCCGTGTCCTTGCAGTGTACCGCACGCCTCCAGTGACACCCGCGCCATTATCGGGGCGGTTTGGCGGGGTTGGGTCCCCGTCTTCGCGCGCTGTAAGAAATTGCGAGGCATCGCTTTCTCGAAGAGGGGTAATGCGAGTATGATCGGCCCATTCAGCGATGGATGCGATCGATGCAGCCGGATTTCCGTCTTTGGTCCACAGGGTGCGCTGGGTCCCTTCAGCGGATGTTGCCGGCAGGCATCCCCCGGTGACCGAAGCGACGCCGGGTCTCTTGGAGCGCAAGTTCTTGAACCAGACGTCAGGCAGCGCGCTTCCGTTGACGTCCCAGCCGGAGTTGGAGCACAACGGGGCTGCCAACGATGGTGCCGCACGGGGCACTCCCGAGGATGATCTCGACCGTTACAGCATTCTGCGGGACCTCCTAATCCGAAATAACGTGATGGGGGAACTCGCAGACCGTAAGGCAGCCGTCTTGTTCGCCTTCGTGGGCGTTGCCGGCAAGGTGGTGTTTGACCCGATCGCCTTGATGGGGCGTTCCCATTACCGGGAGTTGCTGGACGACCCAAGTGCTAGCGACATCGCGCTCGCCGCGGTGGTGATCGCGCTAGGCGCCGGCTTTGGCATCCCAACGGTCCGGGCGGTCGAGCAGGCGTTCCGGGCGCTTCGCCCGACCATCGTCCGCGACCCGGAGCCGAGTCAGATGTTTTTTGCAGATGTGGCGGCGACCGATCGGGCCACCTGGGAGCATGGTCTGATGAGGGCCACGTCTGCGGAGTTGAATCACGATCTGGCCGGGCAGGTTCATGCCACGGCTCGAATCACTGCGGCTAAACATCGCTACGTCGACCGCGCTATCACCAATATCATCCGCTACTCCCTTCCAACTGGACTCGCGCTGTACGTGATAGCCTCCCTCTACTGATCGTAAAGTGGCGGTGTCCGTCTCCGAGCGAGTGAGGCGTGCATGACCCTTCATGTCGGCAGCACCAGTATCGGTGCCCTTCCCTCCGGGGTCTCACGGGAGGAGATCAAGGACGCTGGTGTAGGGCAACTCACCGGGCCGGTGACCTTCCTGTTCACAGACATTGAGGGCAGCACCAAGCGGTGGGAGCGGCACCCATCGGCGATGGCAGTGGCCGTGGCGCGCCACGATGCCATCCTCCGCCACTGCATCGCCGCCCATCATGGCCACGTCTTCAAGACCGTCGGCGACGCCATCTGTGCCGTCTTCGCTGCCGCCCCGGACGCCGTCGCTGCCGCTGTGGCCAGCCAGCGAGCCCTCGCCGCCGAGTCCTGGGGCGAGGTCGCCCCGCTCCGAGTGCGGATGGCACTCCACGCTGGGGCCGTCGAAGCCCGCGATGGCGACTACTTCGGTCCTCCCCTCAACCGCGTCGCCCGCCTGCTGTCGGCCGGACACGGCGGCCAGATCCTGGTCTCGGGGACGGTCCGCGACCTAGCAGGGGAGGTATTGCCGCCGGGAGCACGGCTACGTGATCTGGGCGAGCGACGCCTGAAGGATCTGCAGCGCCCGGTGCGAGTATGGCAACTGCTCGCCCCGGACTTGGAGAGCGCCTTCCCGCCCCTGGCCACCCTCGATGCCCGCCCCAACAACTTGCCGGCCCAGCCCACGCCGCTGGTTGGGCGGGAGCGAGAGGTGGCCGCAGCGCGGGAGAAGCTCTGTCGGCCGGAGGTCCGCCTCCTGACGCTGACCGGCCCCGGGGGGATCGGCAAGACCCGGCTGGGGCTGCAGGTGGCCGTCGAGCTGATCGACGACCTCGCCGACGGGGTCTTTTTCGTCCCCCTGGGGGCGGTGAGGGAGCCGGAGGGGCTGATCCCGGCCATCGCGGCGGCGCTCGGGCTGCGAGAGACGGGAGAGCGGCCGCTGCGGGCGGTGCTTGCCGAGCACTTGGCGGGGCGCGAACTACTGCTGGTGCTGGACAACCTTGAGCAGTTGCTAGAGGCGGCGCCGCTGGTGGCGGAACTGCTGGAGGGAGCGCCGCGCCTGAAGGTGCTAGCCACCAGCCGGGAGCCGCTGCACCTGCGGGCCGAGCACGAGCTGGGGGTGCCGCCCCTGACCCTACCGCCCCTAAAGCCGCTGCCACCACCCGAGGACCTGCTGCGGTACGAAGCGGTGGCGCTCTTTGTGGGTCGCAGCCAGGCGGTGGCGCCCAACTTCCTGCTCGACGGGGGCAACGGGGCGGCGGTGGCGGAGATCTGCGTGCGGCTGGACGGGCTGCCGCTGGCGATCGAGCTGGCGGCAGCGCGGAGCCGGACCTTTTCCCCTGCCGAGCTCTTGGCCCAACTCTCGATGCGCCTACCCACGCTCACCGGGGGGTACCGCGATCTGCCGGCGCGACAGCGGACGTTGCGCGATACCATCGCTTGGAGCCACGATCTGCTTCTGCCTGAGGAGCAGGCCTGCTTCCGGCGCTTGGCCGCCTTTGCCGGCGGCTTTACCCCGGAAGCGGCGTCAATCGTGGCGGGAGCAGCAACTGATGGAACCGAGGAGGGAGATCAGACCCCCTCCACCGATGCGTTGCTGGCTTCGCTGGCGGCGAAAAGTTTGCTGCGGCGGGAGTTCGGTTCCGAGGGGAGGAGCGACGGGGCCGAGACCCGGTACGGGATGCTCGAGACGATCCGGGAGTATGGGGGGGAGCGGCTGGAGGCGAGTGGGGAGGCCGTGCCGGTGCGGCGGGCTCACGCGGACTACTTCCTCACGCTGGCGGAACGGGCGGCGCCGGAGTTGACGGGAGCCGACCAAGTCACGTGGCTGGACCGTTTGGAGACCGAGCACGACAACCTTCGGGTGGCGCTGGACTGGCTCGACCAGGCCGACGACGAGCAGGCTGCAGAGGCGCACCTGCAGCTGGCGGCTGCACTCTGGCGCTTCTGGTGGGTTCGTGGCTTCTTGAGCGAAGGACGGCGCCGTCTGGAGCGGTCAGTTGCACGACCCGGGCAGGGCCCCGCGGCTGTCCGTGCCGCTGCTCTCGACGGCCAAGGGGTCCTAGCGGCCACCCAGGGCGACTCGGACCAAGCGGTTGTGCTGCACGAGCAGGCACTTTCCACCGCCCGGATGAGCGGGGACCGTGCCGGCGCCGCACGGTCCCTAACCAACCTCGGGGTCGTCGCCCATCAGTGCGGCGACTACGAGCGAGCCAAAGAGCACTACGAGGCCGCCCTGGAACTGCTTCGCGAGCTTGAGGACGAACGCGGCATCGCCAACTCGCTTCACGGCTTGGGGATGTTGGCGCTTTTCAGTGGCGACTTTGCCGGAGCCACCAACTACTTTACGGAGTGCCTGGCGATCTCGAAAAAACGAGAGGACACGCGTAATGTCGCCACGGCTCTAGAGATGCTTGGCGTGCTCGCCTACTTGCAGGAGAACTTCCTCGAAGCGACGGTACGCTATGAGGAGAGCCTCACCCTCTGGCGTCTCCTTGGCGATCGCCAGGGCATCGCCAACGACTTAGTGAATCTAGGACGAGCACGCCAGTTGTTAGGTGACCGCGATCAGGCGACGGCACTCTTCGGAGAAGCCTTGCTCCTCTTTAAAGAGTTGGGCGACAAGGGCGGCATAGCTTTGACGCTCTACTGCCTCGGCCGTGAGGCCCTTGCCACCTGCGACTTGGACCGGGCCGGAACCTTGCTCGTCGAAAGCCTAACGCTCTACGAGCAGGCGGGCGAGAAGAGGCCCATGGCCGAGGCAATAGAGGGGCTTGCGGCACTGGCGAGTGCGCGAGGAGACGCTGCCTGCGCGGCTTGTCTGTTCGGAGCAGCGGAGTCCTTGCGGGAGGCGATCGGTGCCACATTGGCGCCAGCCCACCTCATCGACCATGAGCGTGATGTCGCCGCTGTCCGGCACGCCCTTGACGAGCAAACCTTCGCAGCCGCCTGGGCCACCGGCCGCGTGATGTCCCTCCAACAGGCTCTAGCCGAAGCCACCGCCGTTGCTAGCTGAGGCACTGCCTGCTGCTCCCTCACCTTCCCTGGGGCCAATAGACCGGGTTCACCACATTGGCGAACACTTCAGTCCGGCCAGGGGGTGAGCTTCCCTTGTTATCTTATTGCTCAGCGTGGGTACACCGCTCTGAAACTACACGTGCACCCAGTGCAGGTATAGTCCGGGAAGCCAGCGCAGTGCCCCTCGCCGCAGCAGTAATTGCCCGAGCCGCAGCAGAAGTAGGCCTCGCCGTCGCCGGAGCCCCCTTCGCCGGTTGGGCAGATGTGGCTGCCGTAGCAGCACTCACCCGCTGTCTCCCGTACCGGTCCGTCTTCGGTTAGCCGGTAGGTACCGCCGACGCAGGACTCCCCTGGGATGCAGTCGGTGTCTGACATGCAGGTCCGGTCGGCAGCGGCGCATCCGTTCACCGAGCAGATCTGACCGGAGGCGCAGCAGGTCCGCTGGCCCCCGCTGTGGACGCAGCACTGGTCGTGGCAGAGGACGTTATTGTCACAGATTTGCTCGCTGAAAGCGCACGTGTGCACGCCGCCGCTTTCGTGGCAGACCCGACCATCGAAGCAGCAGGTATTTCCACATCGTGTGCTGCTGTTGGTGCCGCAGCAGAATTCCCCGTCGGATACGTCGAACCAGCACGTGTGGTCGCAACACGCGCCTCCGCAGCAGGATTCATTCTGGCAGCAGGCACCGTAGCCGACTTGGCAAGGACCTGCTTCAGTCGTCAGACCTTGGCAGCAAGCTCCGCCGTAGCAGAGACCGGTGCCTCCACCACAGGTGTCTCCAGTCGTGGTGTCCAGCGCTGCCTCGCATCTCCCGCTCTGACAGATCGTGGGGTTGCACTCCGTGCCACCCGATCCGCAGGATTCACCAAAGTCCGACGGGGTGTATTGGCAATCGCCGTTCTGACAGACGACTGAGTTGCATTCCAACTCCGGGCAGACCTTCGCGACGGTTGGCGTGCAGGAGCCATCAGTGGCGCAGGTCCCAGAGGTGTAGCAGGCGTCGGCCGGGGTGCAGGTGTGCCCAACAGCGATGGTGCAGGTTCCAACGGCGCCGGCAACATTACACGCCTCGCATGTGCCACACGAGGCCTGGGCGCAGCAGACGCCGTCCACGCAGGAGTTGGACAGGCACTGCTCGTTTCGCTGGCAGGCCGTACCCTGTGCCCGGTCTTCGAGACAGGTGCCCCCGTCACAGTAGGCGTCGCCCTGGCAGTCGCTATTGCTCGCGCAGGAGGTCCGGCAGGCTGAGCCCTCAGCGTTGCAGAGGTAGGGATCGCAGGGGATCGGCGCTCCAGCGACGCATGCTCCAGCTCCATCACAGGTGGTGCGAACTTCCTGGTCACCTTGGCAGGTTGTCGGGGCGCAAAGTGTTCCTGCCGAGGTGTTGATGGTGAAACAGCCGCTGACGGGGTCGCAATCGTAGGTCGCGCAGGTCGAGTCTGTCCCACAAATGACGTCTGAGCCGCCGGTGCAGACGCCGGTCTGGCACTGCTCGCCGGTCTTGCAAGCGTTGCCGGAACTGCACCCACTGCCGGCCGGCTGAGTCTCATACGCGCATTCGCCGGTGGACGGTACGCAGACGCCGGGCTGGTGGCAGTTGTCGGGGGGCGCACATGTCGCCGTTACAACATCAACTCCCCGAGTGCAGGCGCCGCCCGAACAGATATCTGCGGTGCAGAGATCGCCTGTTTCGCATGTCCCTCCGTCGGCGTTTGACCAGCCGACGGTGCTGAACATGGGTTGGCAGCTGCGGCAGACGTTCCCAGGCTCCTCTGAGGCCTCAGCATAGAAGGCCCCGTCAATGCGACAGCCAGGCTGGCAGAGGCCGTCGCGTCCGCAGACCAGGCCGGCGCAGCACTGGGCGTCCTTGTTGCACTTGGATTGGGGGAGATTGGCCGGCTTGCACGTGTCGTCGGCACCGGCATCGCGCGCGCCGAGCAGAGCAAGCACTCCTGCCCCGGCACCACCGACGGCGGCCCGGAGCAGGCTGCGACGTGATGAAGACCGTGCGACTGTGCGAGCCAGTTCATCGAAGCGCTGCCCGTCCAAGCAACCCTCCCGTCCGGGCGCATGGCTCCCCTGCCGCTCGCCGAGCAATCCGCTCGTTTCGTTCATTTCGAACCGATACATGCATCGTAGGGGCGGATAGAGCGTGCGTCAATCGTTCGTTCGCCCGAACCATCACTGATGCTTCGCCATCCTTCTGGGAGGTGTGCGACCGGATGAGGCTACGCCGGCGCTCAGATGGTCCCATGAGATCGCCTTTTCGTTTCGGCCCACGTTTGGCGGGGCACCGGAAGCGGCCGTATACTCGCTGAGCTGTGGTGATCGCTATGCCAGGTTCCCCCCCAGAGATGCTCAGATCGAAGAGTTGGCGCTTTCGTGCGTCAGTTCTCGTGCTGCTCGTCGCAGCCCTCGTCGTTGGTCCCTGGTCGCCGGTGGCCGTCCTCGCTCAGGAGGCAGGCACCGAGACGGCGGCAGAGGCCGCGGCGGTTCCACGGCCACCGCGTACCAGCGCGGCGGCCGTCTACGTCTGGGATGCGACATCCGGCCAGGAACTCTATGCGCTCAATGCTGATGATCAGCGCGCGCCGGCCAGCACCACCAAGATTGCGACCGCGCTCGTCGTCGTCCAGCATGCGGACCTGGACGACGAGGTCGTGGTGACAGCCAGCGACGAGGTGGATACCACTGTCTTTTCCCACATGGGGCTCCAGGCCGGCGACACGGTGACCGTGGAGCAGCTCTTGTACGGCTTGCTGCTTCCCTCTGGCAACGACGCAGCGAACGCGCTCGCTCGGGCGGTCGGGGAGTCGCTGCAGGGTCAATACCCGGAGGCCCCCGGACCGGTCGGGGCCTTCGTGATGGAAATGAATGCGCTGGTCGGGTCGCTGGGCTTGGTTGATACCCAATTCCTCAATCCGGCAGGCGAAGATGAGGAAGGTCATTACTCCAGCGCCCACGACCTCGCCTACCTTGCCGCCGAGTTGTTGCAGGACCCCACCTTGGCCGAGATCGTTCGAACGCCGTCCTGGCAGGGCACGTCGATTGGTTCGGAGCAGCGGTTCTTCGATCTTGCGAATACCAATGCGCTGCTCGATGAGGATCCCTCTGTGATCGGCATCAAGACGGGCACGACGGAGAACGCCGGGGCCTGCCTGGTCGTCGCGCGGGAAGTCGATGCGGGAAATGTCCTAGTCAGCGTGACGCTGGGCAGTGAGCCGCCGGTCTACGATGAGGCCGGAAACGTGACGGACGTGCGTTTTGACGAGATGAAAACGATCTTTGAGGGGCTGGAGCGCGACTACGTCTGGCTTTCGCCGGCCTCGCCCGGTGAGGTGGCCGGCCTGGACGAGGCGATGGCCGCGTGGCAAGTCGCGCTCCAGCCGGGTCCGGCCATGGCGGTTCCCGCGGACGAGGCCGGCGAGATCGCTTATCGGCTCCGCCTGGGACCGCCCGCAGAACCGAACGAGCGGGTAGGCCGCGTGCTATTCTTCGTCGGGTCCCGGCAGATCGGGGAGCTTCCGCTTTATCAAGCCCCGATTCTCAGCGAGCAGGGCGGCGACGCCATCGCGGTGGGCGGCGCGGCACCGACACCCGACACCAGCCGGTAAGACCGAGAGCGAGTCGTTTCCGCGCGTGTCACGGCGCGGCGGAGCTTATCGGGAATCATTCGTCCCCGTTCTATCTCTCAAACTCCCGATCGAGGGTGGAGGCGACGCACCATGGAGCGGCTGCAGCGTGTGATGGCCGCTCGCGGCGCAGGTTCTCGCCGTGCGGCAGAGGAATTGATCCGCGCCGGACGAGTCACTGTAGACGGTAAGACGGTGACGGAACTTGGCACCAAGGTCGACCCGCTGCGCGCCCAGATTCGCGTTGACGGCCGGCTGCTCCGCGCGCAGCGCCCCCGCTCGATTCTTCTCAACAAGCCATCCGGCTACATCACCACCACCAGCGATGAGCGCGGCCGGTGGACCGTGATGGATTTGGTCGATGTGCCGGAGCGTGTCTATCCGGTCGGGCGGCTGGACCGGGACACAGAAGGCCTTCTTCTGCTCACCAACGATGGGGACATTGCCAACCGGGTCATGCACCCCCGCTACGGGTTGGACAAGGAGTATCACGTCCTTACCCTGAGCCGTCCCGACGACCGGACGCTGACACGCGTGCGGGAGGGCATCACCGTTGACGGGCGCCGGATCGTGCCAAGCGAGTTCCGCATCCTGCGTGAGACGCGGGAAGGGCTGATTCTGCGCATCGTGATCCACGAGGGGCTCTACCACGTGGTGCGCAGGATGATGGACGCGGTCGGGATCCCAGTGGAGCGTCTGCGACGGGTACGATTGGGCCCGCTGAGCCTTGAGGGAATTCCTAAGGGAACGTGGCGTGACCTGACGCCGGGAGAACTGGCGCAACTCCACCAGGCGCTGCGGTTGGATCATGATGACGAGGCGGAAGCGACAGCGGCTCCAGTGGGCCGGCGGGCACAGCGACGCCGGGCGGCGGCTGCCGCTGGCCGCGCCATCGATGGGACACGCGTGGACGAGACGAAGGAACCTAATGTTCCAGGGCGACCGATTCCGCAGCCGGCTCCAGCTTGGCGCCGCCCGCCGTCAGCCGTCCGACGGGAACGGCCAGCCGGAGGCGCTCGACCTGCAGCGGAAGACCGCCGGCCAAGCGGGCGCCCGATCGATTCCCGTCCTACAAGGCGAGGAGGACCTTCAGAACGCGACGACCGGACCGATTCCGGTCAGAGGCGCTATCGGGAGGGAGGCCCACCCGTCCGCCAGCGAGGCGCACCGCCGCAACCAAGGGGGGACCGTGGCGGTCGGAGGTT
Organism: Chloroflexota bacterium; assembly: GCA_030773875.1. The sequence continues at coordinate 9,399 of JALYMD010000203.1, forward strand.
CGATGCCGGGAACCAGACTGACCGCCCATCCCGTGACCCGGGACCGCCAGGCAATGGGGGGAGAGTTCGCCGGAAAGGTGAGCCGCCCGCGCCCTCTCCCCGGCGCAGGGATGACCGGCAGGCTCGGGGTGGCGGCTCGCCACAAGACCGCGGACGCGCCGATCGCGGACCGGGTGACGTGCGGCCACGGGGGCCGGGATCGCCCCGGCGGGGCGGGGAGCCGGTGAACCGGGTGCCGAGGAGGCCGATTCAGGGCGGTCCGGGAGGGTATCCGGGCACTGGTGGAGGACGACCGCGACGCGAGGCCGACAAGCAGGAGCGACCAGGGCAGCAGCGTGAGTTTGACCGAGATAAGCAGTCCGAACAGGATGCAGGACCACCGCTGGGTCGTCGCAATCGACGGCCCCGCCGCGGCGGGCAAGACAACAGTGGCCCGATTGCTCGCCGGCCGCCTCGGCGTGATCCTGTTTGACACCGGGGTCCTCTACCGCGCGGTGACGCTGGCCGCACTTCGCGCGGGAATCGCCTCCTCCGACGCTTCAGCGCTGGCCGACCTTGCCGCCGCTCGCCACATCAACGTTACCCGACCCACTGCTCAGGACGGGCGTCTCTACGACGTGCACTTGGACGGCGAGGATGTGACCTGGGCCGTCCGCGATCAGGCGGTCGAGGAGCGCGTCTCGGAGATTGCCGCCCACGCCGGTGTCCGGGACGCCCTGCTACCGGTTCAGCGCCGGATCGCCGACGGTGGTGCGGTGGTGATGGTGGGCCGCGACGTGGGAACAGTGGTCGTTCCGGACGCCGGGGTGAAGATCTTTCTCCTCGCCAGCCCAGAGGAGCGGGCTCGTCGCCGCCGACAAGAGTTGGCAGAGCGCGGGATGAATGTCAGCGTGACGGATGTGCTTGCTGAGCTGCGTCGGCGGGACGCCGTGGATACCGGTCGCGCGGTTTCCCCACTCCGGGCCGCAGAGGACGCGATACCGCTTCAGACGGACGGTCTCACGGTTGACGCGGTGGTGGACGCGATTGAGCAGCACGTCCGGCGGGCATGGGCAGGGTTCGAGGAAGCGAGCCGTGCCAACGGCCAACGAGGATGACCGGCACCGATCGAGGCGGTGACCCGATCCGGGATGTGGCCCGCGGAACCCTTCGGGGCCGCTGGTTTCTCCTAGTCCGGGCCATTTTTCTCCTCGTGCTCCGCTTGACCGTTGGCCTCCGGATCGAGGGGTTGGAGCGTGTGCCTGCCTCTGGGCCCGTCCTGGTGGTCTGTAACCACCTGCACAACGCCGACCCAGTCCTGCTCTCAGCCTCTTTCCCTCGCCCGCTGCATTTCATGGCGAAAAAGGAGCTCTTTAAGGTGCCCGGCGTCGGCTGGCTGATCCGTCGTGTTGGCGCTTTTCCGGTGGATCGCGGGAAAGCGGACCGATCGGCGCTTCGTCGAGCGGAGGCGGCCCTGCAGCAGGGCATTGCCGTGGGCATGTTCCCTGAGGGAACCAGGAGCGTCTCCCGGTCGTTGCAACCTGCTCTTCCCGGAGCCGCACTTGTGGCACTGCGCGCGCAGGTGCCGATTCTTCCGATGGTGACCACCGGGTCGGAGCGGTTGCCGGGGAACGGCGCGAAGGCGCGCCGGGAGGCTGGCGTCAGGGACCCGGACCCAGGTCATCCCGGGGTCCGGGTCCGAATCGGGCAGCCGTTCCGCCTACCCGCCTCACCGGGCGGTGGGCGATTGAGCAGCGAGGCAGCAATCGAGTTGATGATGGCGGAGGTCGCGCGTCTCCTGCCGCCCGCCTATCGCGGCGTCTACGCCGAAGTGGCACAACAGACGGCCGAGGCCACTAGCGGCGGCACGCGCGGTCCCATCTGAGGACCGGCGCCTGACTGGTTATTCCTCCTCAACCAAGACGGCCTCCGGCTCGGCTTCCGCCCGGGTTCTCCGTCCTCGGCGGCCTGCCGTCGCCAGTTCCGGCTCCTCATCGCCCCAGACAAGCTCATGATCCGCGATGTGGACGACATCACCCTGCTGGATGCCCTGCCGCGTCAGCTCCTCGCTGATACCACTGGATTCGAGGACGCGCTGGAAGCGCAGAACCGCGTCGTCATTGGCGAAATTGGTCATCTTCGTAAAGCGCTCGATGCCGATACCAATGACCTCAAAGTGGTGAGTCGAGCGGCGACGCACCTCCCACGCCCGCTCGTCCACGTTGGCCAGCGTGTACCGCCGTCGCTCCTGCGGCTTCTCGGCCTGCTCTCGACGCAGTTGCTCCAACTCCCGGAGTTCGGCTCCCACGGCATTCATCAGCAGTTCCACTCCCTCACCCGTGGCGGCCGAGATGGGGAAAACCTGATGTCCTCTCTTCTCGAGAGTCGAGCGCACCCGGCGAAGGTTGTCGCGTGCCTCGGCGAGATCGATCTTGTTCAGGGCGACCAGCATCGGCTTGGCACGGAGCTCCGGGTCGAAGAGCTCCAACTCGGCGTTGATGATGCGGAAATCTTCCAGCGGATCTCGGCCTTCCAAGCCGCCAGCCGCGTCCAGCACGTGGATGAGTACTTTCGTTCGCGTCACATGACGGAGAAACTCGTGACCCAGTCCGGAACCGGACGCGGCGCCTTCGATCAGCCCAGGGATGTCGGCCAGGAGGAACGTTTGGCCGCCGCGCCCGCCAATCTCTACGACGCCGAGGTTTGGCTCTAGGGTGGTGAACGGGTAGTCGGCAACCTTTGGCCGGGCGGCGGACGCGGCCGAGAGCAGCGTCGATTTCCCCGCGTTAGGGAGACCGACCAGTCCCACGTCGGCAATCAGCCGCAGCTCTAGGCGGAGCCAGAACTCCTCTCCTGGCTCCCCCAGCTCGGCCAGTCGAGGCGCCTGCCGCGTGGACGTTTTGAAGTGGGTGTTGCCGAGGCCGCCGCGGCC
>JALYMD010000204.1 GCA_030773875.1 Chloroflexota bacterium
CGGAGCGACGCCTCGCGAACAACGCCAACGTGTCGCTGCCCGGTATTCAAGGGGAGACGGTGCTGCTTAGCCTTGACATGCAGGGGATCGCAGCTTCCGCCGGGTCGGCGTGCTCGGTCGGGAATTCCCAGCCGAGCCATGTACTCCAAGCCATGGGCCTAAGCGATGAGCGGATCAGGTCGAGCCTGCGATTCACTGTAGGCTGGAGCAACACCTCGCAACAGATCGACGAGACGGTGGATGTGCTGGTGGAGACGGTTGAGCGAGAGCGATCACTCGCCGGGGTCGCCTGACGCGCCCATTTCGGACGACTCACGCACTCGTTCTCCTCTGTCCTTCCTTCGCCCCCGGGCGGTTCACGGACAGGCCGCCTCGCACGGCTATCTGCTTCGATGACCAATTGGTCATTCCCTTTGCGGCAGCGGTCACGGAAGTGGCACGGAGAAGCCGCTCCGATGACGAAGTTGGGAACGGGTGGAGGACGGCTGCTATCCTACCCGCCTCGTCGGCCAGGTTCTACCGCCCAGAGTGCTTGCTTGCGTGATCGGGCAGGAGTGCCGCGGAGGCGACCGCCGCGTCAAGTGCGGTGCGGGCATCTCGTCCGTCCACCCGGCCCAGGGCCGGCAGATCCGCGAGGGAGCGCAGCCCGAAGTGCCGGAGAAAGTCAGGCGTCGTGCCGTATTGAATTGGGTTTCCGACCGTCGAAAGACGGCCAACAACCTCGATTAGACCGCGTCCGTGCAAGGTGGCAAGGACCCCCGAGGAATCGACCCCCCGCACCGCTTCCACCTCGACCCGCGTGACGGGCTGCTGGTAGGCGATGATCGCGAGTGTTTCCAGGGCGGCCGCCGAGAGTCGAGTCTCTCGGTCAAGACGGAGGAAGCGGCGGACGTGGGCGGAAAACCGCGGCGCCGTAGCGAGTTGAACGGTGTCGTGGTGCCATTGGATCACCCATCCTCGCCCGGTGTCAGCTTCCAGCCCCGCGAGGGCCGTCACGACCTGGGCTGGTTCTACTCCCGCGCCCCGGGCGAGTTCCTCAATGGTCGTAGGGGCCGGCGCGACGAGCAGCAGCGCCTCCACTAACGCGACCAGCTCGGAGCCGGTCGGTCGATCCTCTAACCCATCGAGTCCGGGGCGCGTCGAGCGATCGTCTTGGCTCGGGTCACCGATGTCGCCAGCTTCACCGCGCGTTGTGGTGGGGGAATCGGAACGCGGCACCTCAGTCGGCCGCCGGTTCATGAGCAGCGGGGACTGCTACCTTCCGCAAGGCGATGTCGCCAAACAGCGTCTCCTGTTCAGCATCTACCACCCGTCGCCGTACCAGAACGAGCACTGCAAGGAAGGCTGTGAGCACCTCGTGCCGACCGTCGCAACCCGCCGCCACGGTGCTGAAACGGAGGTTCCGGCTTCCCGCCAGCGCGCCCAGGACCCGTTCCACCATCTCCCGTAGAGAGACGACGCGTCGGACGGGAATCACCTCCGGAGCGATGGGCACTAGCGCGAGGCGCCGGCGGAGGGCCCGAGCGAGCGCAGTGGCTTGCTGGGCCGCCAGTCGGGGCAGAGCGACGGGAGCGGGAGCCATGACACCGTTCCCGCTCGGTGCGAACGCGCCTCGACCGCTTGCATCCCAGGAGCCTAAGCGCTGAGCGGCCGCCTTTACGGTGTGGTACTCGATTAACTGGCGCACCAACTCCTCTGGCTCTTCTCCCTCGTCCGGAAGGGGCGGCCGTGGCAGCAGGGATCGGGACTTGAGCAGCACCAACCGAGCCCCCACAGTTGCGAACTCGGCGATGGTCTCCGGCGGAGCACCACCGAGATTCTCCGCGTGGCGGAGGAACTGATCCGTCACCGTGACCAGCGACACGTCGGTGATGGCCAGTTGGCTCCGCTCGATCAAGCGCAGCAGCACGTCAAGCGGTCCTTCGAAGGAGGGCAGCCTGAGTTGGTAGCTGGTGAGAGAGCCGGGGTCGGGCGGTGGAGTGCTCATCATGAGTTTAGTGTAGGCGACGAGGCCTCGCTGAGGATACGTTCACTCCTCCGACCAGGCGCGCCAGACCACCAATCTCAGGTTTCACCCACCCCTCGGGTGCCATCTCCTGCGCTTCTCCTCCATCTGGTGCGGATAGGAGGCAACTCGACCTGACCTCGGAACGCCGCTCCGAGCATCTGAAGGATGATCGCTCTCGGACTGCCGGATCCGGGTGATTCAACACCTCCGCCACCCAATCACCTCGCGGCATGGTCCGCGGCCATGAGACGCCGCAGATCTGGATCCTTCGGTGCCGGGTCTGCCTCGTGGTGAGCGATCAGCCAGGATGTGCGGGGCGAGCAGCCGAGCGAGGAGGCCTGTTCGGCGCCGAGGCGCGGGTGATGGACCGCGAGCGCCAGCCCATGGCGCCAAGGTGGTGCCGGCATCCGGGCAAGGCGGGCCAGCAGTCGGGGGGCGAGCCGCCCAAGGAGGACACGAACGATCCGATGGGGCAAGCGAACGCGGCTGGCTCCGTCTGCTTTACCCAGGTCATGGAGGAGCCCCGCTACGAGGAGATTGTGATCCTCCACTCCGTGCGAGCGCAGGATGTCAAAGGTCCGGCAGAGGTCCGCCTGGTCGTGATCGGGGAGGGCGCGGAAGGCCATCGCCTGGCGGGGCGTGAGGACGCTTGCCAGAATCGCATCCCGGTTGTCGGGGACGCGGGGACGGAGGGCGCTAAAGCCCTGCCGGAGACGGTAGGCAAACGCGGCCACGATGAAAGGCTAGATTTGGAGACTTCCGTCGACGATCACGCGAAAGAGCAGATCCCGCATGGGATCAATCATGCCGCCAATGATCTCCTGGCCGGCTCGGCCGCCGATGAAGAGGATCAGGAAGAGAACCATGAAACCGTAGCGCTCGAGTGGAGCCAGAATCGGATACCAGAAGTTCGGCAGGACTGCGGTCAGCACCTTGTGACCGTCGAGGGGCGGGATCGGGATCATGTTGAACGAGGCGAGCAGGATGTTGACCCAGACGAACCAGGAGAGGAAGAACCCGAGCTGGCCGAGGTCGGTCCCGCTGTGAGCGGCCACCCTCAACGGGATCACGGCGACCGCGGCCTGGGCCACGTTCGAGAGTGGCCCCGCGATCGCCACGATGCCCATGTTGACTTGGCGCCGCTTGAGGCGACCGCGGAAGTTGTTGGGGTTGACTGGAACCGGCTTGCCCCAGCCGATCGCGAAGAACCCGACCGAGAGCAGCACCATCCCGATGAAGCCAATCGGCTCGAAGTGCATTGCCGGGTTCAACGTGATACGGCCGAGGCGAGCCGCGGTGTCGTCGCCAAGACGCCAGGCCGTCCAGGCGTGCATGAACTCGTGAACAGTGGTCGCGACGATGAACGCGAGCAGAATCGCCAGGATCTCATTGCCCGAACGCTGGGTGAACCCCATCCGCTACATGGCCGCCTGGAACGAAGGCCGGGCCGCTTGCTCCGCGCCCGAGCCTGGGTAGAGGTGGCAGGCGACATGATGGCCATTGCCCTGGTCGGCAAAGATAGGATCGACCTGCTTGCAGACCTCCATCGCGTAGGGGCAGCGGGTGTGGAAGTGGCAGCCGGAGGGGGGGTTGATTGGGCTCGGGACGTCGCCGCTGAGGATGATTCGCTCCCGCCGCTTCTCGATGACCGGGTCAGGAATAGGCACGGCGGAGAGGAGCGCCTTGGTGTAGGGGTGGAGCGGATCCTCGTAGAGCGCGTTGCGGTCGGCCATCTCCACGATCTTGCCAAGGTACATCACGGCGACTCGGTCGGAGATGTGCTTGACCACCGAGAGGTCGTGGGCGATGAAGAGGTAAGTGAGGCCGAACTGATCCTGGAGATCTTCCAGGAGGTTCACGATCTGGGCCTGAATCGAGACGTCCAGTGCCGAGACCGGCTCGTCGGCGACGATAAAGTCCGGATTCGCGGCGAGGGCGCGGGCGATGCCGATGCGCTGCCGCTGGCCGCCGGAGAACTCGTGCGGGTAGCGGTTGGCGAAGTAGGGATTGAGTCCGACGGTCTGGAGCAGCTCCTGGACGCGCTGGGTGCGCTCGTTCTTGGGCACCAAGCGGTGGATCTGCATCGGCTCCGAGACGATGTTGCCGACGGTCATCCGGGGGTTCAGCGAGGCGTAGGGGTCCTGGAAGATCATCTGGAGGTGGCGGCGCATGCGGCGCATGTCGCCCCCGTCCAGCTTGGTGAGATCTTTGCCGTTGAAGACCACTTCGCCAGAGGTCGGCTTGTAGAGCTGGAGGATGGCGCGGCCAGTCGTGCTTTTGCCGCAGCCGGACTCACCGACCAGCCCGAGGGTCTCGCCGCGCTTGACGTTGAAGGAGATGCCGTCGACCGCCTGCACGGCGCCGACCTTGCGCTGGAAGATGATGCCCTGGGTCAGCGGGAAGTGCATCACCAGGTCTTTGACCGTGAGCAAAGAATCAGTGGCGCCATTCTGCCCGTTCGGGCCCGGCGTTTTCGGCATCTGCTGGGTGCGCCGGTCGACCACCGTGTTGGCGGGCGGCTTGGGCGCCGAGGTGGGGCTCTGCATCAGACCTGCCTCCTGGTGTCGAGGTTCGGCTGGCTGGACGGGCTATCGGGGTGCATTGGGTCGGCGACGCCGTGCGAGTGAGGGATGCGCGTCGAGTCTGAGAAGTCCTGGCGGGTCGTCGGCTCAGGGTGCGCATGGGCACGAGCCACGGCGTCCTGATCCGCGTCCTTGCTGACCTCTTCCCAGAACCAGCAGGCCGAGTAGTGGCCCGGCTTGACCTCCAGAAGAGGCGGGTTTTTCTGCTCGCACTTCTCTCGGGCGTAGTTGCAGCGCGGAACGAACGGGCACATATCCGGCAGGTCGATGAGGTCAGGCGGGAGGCCGCGGATCGGCTCTAGCTTCTCTTTGCGCTGAGCATCCAGGCGGGGGATCGACTTCATCAACCCAACCGTGTAGGGATGGCGTGGGTTGGCGAAGATCTCCTCGGTGCTGGACGTTTCAACGACGTGGCCCGCGTACATGACCTGAATCCGGTCGGCCATGCCGGCGACCACGCCCATCGAGTGGGTAATCATGATCACGCCGGCGCCCGTATCGTTCTGGAGAGTTCGCATCAAGTCCAGGATCTGGGCCTGGATGGTCACGTCCAACGCGGTGGTGGGCTCGTCGGCGATCAGCAACTGCGGGTTGCAGGAGAGCGCCATCGCGATCATCACGCGCTGGCGCATACCGCCGGAGAACTGGTGCGGGTACTGGTCGACCCGCTCCTCGGCGTTGGGGATGCCGACCATCCGCAGCAGCTCGATGGTG
>JALYMD010000205.1 GCA_030773875.1 Chloroflexota bacterium
ATCGGATCGTTCGCGTCCTCCTCCGGCGGCTCGCCCCCCGCCTGCTGGCCCGCCTTGCCCGGATGCCGGCACCACCTTGGCGCCATGGGCTGGCGCTCGCGGTCCATCACCCACGCCTCGGCGCCGAACAGGCCTCCTCGCTCGGCTGCTCGTCCCGCTCATCCTGGCTGATCGCTCACCACGAGGCAGACCCGGCACCGGAGGATCCCGATCTGCGGCGTCTCATGGCCGCGGACCACGCCGCGAGGTGACTGGGCGGCGGGGGTGTTGAATCGCCCGGATCCGACAGCCGGAGAGCGATCATCCTTAAGATCCTCGGAGCGGCATTCCGAGGTCAGGGAGTGAACGTATCCCCAGCACCGTCTCGTCGCCTACACTAAACCCATCATGAGCACTCCACCGACCGACCCCGGCTCTCTCACTAGCTACCAACTCCGGCTGCCCTCCTTCGAGGGACCGCTTGACGTGCTGCTGCGCTTGATTGAGCGGAGCCAACTGGCCATCACCGACGTGTCGCTGGTCACGGTGACGGACCAGTTCCTCCGCCACGCGGAGAATCTCGGTGGCGCTCCTCCGGAGACCATCGCCGAGTTCGCGACCGTGGGAGCTCGGTTGGTGCTGCTTAAGTCCCGATCCCTGCTGCCACGGCCGCCCCTTCCGGACGAAGGAGAAGAGCCAGAGGAGTTGATACGCCAGTTAATCGAGTACCACACCGTAAAGGCCGCCGCTCAGCGCTTAGCCTCCTGGGATGCGAGCGGTCGAGGCGCGTTTGCACCGAGCGGTAACGGTGTCGTAACTCCCGCTCCCGTCGCTCCGCCGCGGCTGGCGGCCCAGCAAGCCACCGCGCTCGCTCGGGCCCTCCGCCGGCGCCTCGCGCTCGTTTCCATCGCTCCGGAGACGATTCCCGTCCAGCGCGTCGTCTCCTTACGGGAGATGGTGGAACGGGTCCTTGACGCCCTGGCGGGAAGCCGGAACCTGCGTTTCAGCACCGTGGCAGCGGGTTGCGACGGCCGGAACGAGGTACTCACAGCCTTCCTTGCAGTGCTCGTTCTAGTACGGCGACGGGTGGTAGATGCTGAACAGGAGACGCTGTTTGGCGACATCGCCTTGCGGAAGGTAGCAGTTCCCGCCGTCCACGAGCCGGTGGCCGACTGACGTGGCGCGCTCCAATTCCCCCGCGACCACGCGGGCTGACGCCGGTGACATCGGTGAATCGAGCCAGGACGATCGCTTGACGCGCCCCGGACTCGCTGGGTTAGAGGATCGACCGACCGGCTCCGAGCTGGTGGCGTTAGTGGAGGCGCTGCTGCTTGTCGCGCCAGCCCCTACGACCATTGAGGAACTCGCCCGGGGCGCGGGAGTAGAACCAGCCGACGTCGTGACTGCCCTCTCAGGGCAGGAGGCTGACACCGGACGAGGATGGGTGATCCAGTGGCACCAGGACACCGTCCAACTCGCCACGGCGCCGCGGTTTTCCGCCCACGTCCGCCGCTTCCTCCGCCTTGACCGAGAGACTCGACTCTCGGCGGCCGCCCTGGAAACACTCGCGATCATCGCCTACCAGCAGCCTGTGACGCGCGTCGAGGTGGAAGCGGTGCGGGGGGTCGATTCCTCGGGGGTCCTTGCGACCTTGCACGGACGCGGTCTAATCGAGGTCGTTGGCCGTCTTTCGACGGTCGGAAACCCGATTCAATATGGCACGACGCCCGATTTTCTCCGGCACTTCGGTCTGCGCTCCCTCGCGGATCTGCCGGCCCTGGGCCGGGTGGACGGACGAGATGCCCGCACCGCACTTGACGCGGCGGTCGCCTCCGCGGCACTCCTGCCCGATCACGCGAGCAAGCACTCGGGGCGGTAGAACCTGGCCGACGAGGCGGGTGGGGTAGCAGCAGTCCTCCACCCGTTCCCAACATCCTCTGCGGACTGGCTTCTCCGTGCCCCTGCCGTGAACGCTGCCGCATAGGGAAGGACCAGTTGGTCATCGAAGCAGGTAGCCGTGCGAGGCAGCCTGCCCGCGAACCTGCCCGGGGGCGAAGGGAGGACAGAGGAGAACGAGTGCGTGAGTCGTCCGAACTGGGCGCGTCAGGCGACCCCAGCGAGTGATCGCTCTCGCTCGACCGTCTCCACCAGTACATCCACCGTCTCGTCGATCTGTTGCTCGGTGTTGCTCCAGCCTACAGTGAACCGCAGGCTCGACCTGATCCGCTCATCGCTGAGGCCCATAGCTTGGAGTACATGGCTCGGCTGTGAATTCCCGACCGAGCACGCCGACCCGGCGGAAGCTGCGATCCCCTGCATGTCAAGGCTAAGCAGCACCGTCTCCCCTTGAATACCGGGCAGCGACACGTTGGCGTTGTTCGCGAGGCGTCGCTCCG
>JALYMD010000206.1 GCA_030773875.1 Chloroflexota bacterium
CCGCGGAGGCGCCGGCCACGCCGGTCACGTACGAGGCGAACGCCTCGCCCGCAGCCTCCGAGGGGATGCCTGCGGCCTAACCGCCTTCGCCTGGGGCGGCCGCGTCGGCGCTACGGCCGTGGCCGCCCGAGGACGCGCTCGAGGAGGAGGCGCTTGACGTGCCGGGCGTTCTCGATCGCGAGCAGGAGGGAGTCGTCGGGGGCCAGCGCCGCAATCCGCGGGTGCTGGTGCTCGATCATCGGGAAGGTGGTCAGGTTGCCGCGCGGCGTGTACTCCATGAGCACGAAGGCGTAGTGGAGGTCGAGCCGATCGGCGAGCGTCTCCACGATCTCGGCGGTGGCCAGCTCGTGGGAGATGGACCGGTTGCGGAAGCTGTTGAGCCAGAGCTTGAGGTGCTTCAGCTCCAGCACCTGCCGATTCGGCACCGTCACGAGGTGGACGGTGGCGAAATCGGGGTAGCTGGAACGGGGGCAGAGGCAGGTGAACTCGGGGAAGCTCTGGTAGAGCGCCTCGTGGGAGCGCTCCGGGGCCGGCCAAATCTCCCAGTCGGCCGGATCGGCCGCGGCCTCGATCGCCTCGGCGCCGTATGGCATACCCATTTCTGCTCTCCCGTGGAACTCACCCGGTTATGAACCGACCGCGACCGGCTTCCACCTAATGATCTCCTAGGGTGTCCCGGGACGCCAAGGTGAGGCGGCTCGTCGCGGCGACGGTGCACGATTAGACGCAGCACCTGGATGGGGCACGGCGATCAAGCGGAGCGGTGAACGACGCGACCATCCACGATGGTTAATAAGACGGGAAGCTCAGGGAGGGCGTCAGCGTCGATGTCGACAGGGTCATCGGCGAACGCGGTGAGGTCGGCACGGTACCCGACACGGACGCGCCCGGAGCGATCGTCTTCGGAGATCGCACGGGCGGCCTCGATGGTGTAGCCCTCCAGGGTTTCGGTTGGCGTCAGGGCTTGCTCCGGTAGCAAGGGCGCCCGGTTCGGTTGTCCACCCGGGCGGCGGAGACGGGCCCAGGCCATCCCGATGCGGGGATCGAAGTTGGCGACCATCCAGTCCGAGCCGAGCGCCAGGATGGCGCCGGAGCGGCGCAGGTCGGCGCAGCGGAATGCCCGGGCACGCCGCTTTGAGCCGACCCGGCTTCCCCACTCGTCCGAGCCGTCGGGGCGGAAGGCGTGCATGTGAAGCGGCTGCATCGAGGCGACGACATGCTCGGCGGCGAAGCGGGGCAGATCGGCGTCCTGGAGTTGCTCGATGTGCTCGATGCGGTGCCGCACACCGGGGGCTGCTCCCGCGGCGCGGTAGGCATCGAGGACGCAGCGGACGGCACGGTCGCCGACCGCGTGGGTGACGCACTGGAAACCGGCGCCCGCGAAGAGCGCCACCGCCTCGGCGTACGCGCGCGGGTCCGGCCAATAGGGCAACCGGCACTCGCTCCGGGTGTCAGGTTCCTCCAGCCAGGCGGTGCCCGCCTCGACGACGCCATCGATAAAGAACTTGGCGACCCCGCCGCGCCAGAGACGGCCCCGCTCGTCTCGCAACGGGAGCTGCGCCCTCATCTCGTCGAGGGATGTTTCCGGCTTTTGCCAGAGCGGCATTACCATCCGCACCGTCAAGTCGCCTGCGGCCTCCAGCCGGCGGAGCAGGTCGAAGTCGGCCGGGCTGCCGTCCATGGCGTGGAGGCCGGTCAGGCCCACCCGGTTCATCCGGCGCAGGGCGTCCACGTACCAGCCGTACCGCTCGTCGGCGGTCGGCCGCGGCATGACGTTCTGGACAAGCGCAATCGCTCCCCATTCCTGCAGCTCGCCCGTTGGCACGCCGTCGTTGCAGACGACCGCCGACTGATCCTCGAAGCTCACCGGCCCGGTAATCCCCGCCGCGGCGAGCGCGGCTGGGCTGACGACGGCAGTGTGTCCGTCGAAGAAACCCAGAAACGCCGGCTGGCCGCCGACGGCTTCCTCGATCAGCGAGCCGTGGATGCCGGTTTCGCTGAAGAGTTCGAAGGTGAGCCCCCAGCCGCGGATCCAGGCATTCGGCCCACACCGTCGGCGTTCAGCGACGAGGGAGGCCCGCAACTCGTCCAACGTTGTGACGCCGGTCAAGTCGGCTCCCTGGGTTCGCTCCGCGCCCATGAACGGATGAATATGCGCATCGACAAGTCCGGGCACCACGGCCATGCCACGCCCGTCGACGATCTCGGTTCGGCGATCGCAATGGGACCGGACCTTGGCGTCGTCGCCCACCTCCACGATCCGGCCGTCCCGCACAGTGACGGCGGTGGCGCTCGGTCGCTCCGGATCGAGCGTCCGCACATCAGCCCCAAGCACGGCCAGGTCGGCGGCCGCCATCAACGTGCTCTCATGATGCCGGTCTCACTCCAGGCGGGCATCGATTGCTCCATCACTCGATAGCTGGGAAAACGGTTGAACTCCCAGGCTGGCGCATCTTCGTCGATTTCAGCCCGGCGATTAGCGCGCCGGCCCGTCATCGTAACCGCTGCTCGTCTGTCCGTCTGGGGACGAGCGCCGACGGGTCGAGCAGGTGGGGCACCTGGCGCTGGTAGTGGCGGAAGCGTTGGCCGTACGCCAGGGCCAGGCGGCGCTCCTCGTGGAGAGAGCCGAGCACCATGTAGACCATCGCCCCAAGGCCGACAGTCGCCCACTTGACGGTCATAACGGGGGAGAGCCACCAGGCGAGTAGGGGAAAGTAGTTGTTAGGGTGCCGGGAGAGACGGAAGGGCCGCGCCACCCAAGCTCGGCGCCCGCCGGCAACGGGTGCTGGGCCACGACGACGGGCCTGATGGAGCGGCCCGCGATGTAATCAAGCAGCTGGGGCCATCCGGCGAAGCGGGCTGGTCCGACCGTGACCGTGACGGCGCCCGTTGTTATCAGAGCGGCCACCTGACCGGCCAGCATGACCGCTCGCGGCCGACCGTGCAGGCGGTAGAGCATCCTATCCGGCAGGGCCCAGAGGTAGCCGGCAAGGAGGGCAGTGGAAACTACTGCCTGCACGATGTAGGCGATCCGGTACAGGCCAGTGGCCCGTCGTTGACCGACTAAGACGCTGGCCCGCCGCTTCATGGGCAGCGCTGCCAGGGCGCTGTGGAGGAGCGAGAAGAGCGCGAGCGCCAGCAAGGAGCGGAGAACCGTGGACCGCATCGAAAACGATTCTCCTCCCACGGGAATGCGACGCTCGCCGATTCACGCCGGCCACGCTTAGGCAGCGGAGTTGCTTCCCTGCAGGCCAGCCGCCTCGCGTGTCTACGCGCCGCCCGTCGTCTCGACCGGCCGACCGGCGGCCTTCCAGGCGTTGATGCCGCCATCGAGGTGGGCCACGTTCGTGTAGCCCAATTGCTTGAGGGTGTCGGCGGCGAGAGCCGAGCGCCCTCCCGAGGCGCAATGCAGGACGACGCGGCGATTGGGGTCGAACTCAGCGCGGTGGTAAGAGTTGGTCGGGTCGGCGTAGAACTCGAGCATCCCTCGGGGCGCGTGGACGGCTCCTGGAATCGCTCCCT